>JAGQTW010000231.1 GCA_020438785.1 Mycobacterium sp.
TGGCCTCCCGGCTCGCGGCCAAGCGCCGCCGTCACCGTGCCGGGGCGATCGACCTGCGCAAGACCCTGCGCAAGTCGATGTCGACCGGCGGCGTCCCGATCGACGTGGTGCTGCGCAAGCCCCGTCCGGCCCGACCGGAACTGGTGGTGCTCTGCGACATGTCCGGTTCGGTGGCGGGCTTCAGCCACTTCACCCTGCTGCTGGTGCACGCGCTGCGTCAGCAGTTCTCCCGGGTCCGGGTGTTCGCCTTCATCGACACCACCGACGAGGTGACGCACATGTTCGGCGCGGACGCCGATCTGGCGATCGTGATCCAGCGGATCACCCGGGAGGCCAAGGTCTTCACCCGCGACGGTCACTCGGACTACGGCAACGCGTTCGTCTCCTTCACCGAGAACTTCCCCGGCGTGCTGTCCCCGCGCAGTTCGCTGCTGGTCCTCGGCGACGGCCGCACCAACTACCGCAATCCCGCCGTGGACACGTTGTCGCACATGGTGACCGCCAGCCGGCACGCCCATTGGCTCAACCCCGAACCGCGACACCTGTGGGGCAGCGGCGACTCGGCGGTACCCCGCTACGAAGACGTGATCACCATGCACGAGTGCCGCTCGGCCAAGCAGCTGGCCGCGGTCATCGACCAGCTACTGCCGGTCTGACCTAAGCTTTCACACCGTGGCTTCTCCTCGCAGGCTCGGCGTGATGGGCGGCACGTTCGACCCGATTCACCACGGCCACCTGGTGGCGGCCAGCGAGGTCGCCGACTATTTCGCATTGGACGAGGTCATCTTCGTCCCCACCGGCCAGCCGTGGCAGAAGGGCCGCGACGTCACCGCCGCCGAGGACCGCTACCTGATGACCGTGATCGCGACCGCGTCGAATCCGCGGTTCTCGGTGAGCCGGGTGGATATCGACCGGGGCGGACCGACCTTCACCACCGACACGCTGCGGGATCTGCGCACAACGCATCCCGAGGCCAAGCTCTACTTCATCACCGGTGCCGACGCGCTGGCGTCGATCCTCACCTGGCAGGGCTGGGAGGAGCTGTTCGAACTGGCCACCTTCATCGGCGTCAGCCGCCCCGGCTACGAGCTCACCGACTCCCACATCACCGAGGCGTTCGACCGGCTGCCCGATGACGCGCTGCACCTCATGGAGGTACCCGCACTGGCGATCTCCTCGACCGACTGCCGCACTCGGGCCGGGGAGGGTCGACCGATCTGGTACCTGGTGCCCGACGGTGTGGTCCAGTACGTGGCCAAACGCCGCCTCTACCGCGGCCGCACCGCGCCGGTGGAGGTGGGAGCGTGACCGCCTCGGCCGAAGCGATCCGGATGGCGGAAGTGGCAGCCCGCGCGGCGGCCGCGAAACTCGCGCAGGACATCGTGGTGATCGACGTGTCGGCCCAGTTGGTGATCACCGACTGCTTTGTGATCGCCTCGGCCTCCAACGAGCGCCAGGTCAACGCCATCGTCGATGAGGTCGAGGAGAAGATGCGGCTCGCCGGGTACAAGCCGGCCCGGCGGGAAGGCGCCCGTGAGGGACGCTGGGTGCTGCTGGACTACGTCGACATCGTCGTGCACATCCAGCACACCGACGAACGCAACTTCTATGCGCTGGACCGGCTGTGGCGGGACTGCCCGCTGGTCGACGTCGATTTTGGTGACGTGACGGCCGATCCCGAGGCGGAGCCGTGAGGGTGCGGCGCCTGGTCATGTTGCGCCACGGGCAGACGGAGTTCAACGCCGGTAGCCGCATGCAGGGCCAACTCGACACCGACCTGAGCGACCTCGGCCGTGCCCAGGCGGTGGCGGCGGCCGAGGTGCTGGCCAAACGACAGCCGCTGCTCATCGTGTCCTCGGACCTGCGGCGGGCCTACGACACCGCGCTGACTCTCAGCGAGCACAGCGGGCTGCCGGTAGCCGTCGACGCCCGGCTGCGGGAGACCCATCTCGGTGACTGGCAGGGAATGACCCATGCTGAGGTCGACGCGGCATCACCCGGGGCGCGGCTGGCCTGGCGTGATGACGCGAGGTGCGCGCCGCATGGCGGTGAGAGCCGGATCGACGTCGCCGATCGAAGCGTGCCGCTGGTCGCCGAACTGGTTGCCGGGGAACCTGATTGGGGTTGTGACGACCTCGAGCGGCCGGTGATCCTGGTGGCCCATGGTGGTTTGATCGCCGCGCTGACGGCAGCCCTTCTGGACCTGCCGGTTGACAATTGGCCGGCACTGGGCGGGATGGGTAACGCCAGTTGGGCTCAACTGTCCGCCCACGGGCCCACCGATGCCGCCTTCGGCGACCTGCGCTGGCGATTGGATGTGTGGAATGCCTCAGCACAGGTCGCCAATGACGTTCTCTGAGATCCGGGAGGCGCCCCCTGCCCCCCGGAAGGCACTCCTGGTTTTCTGCGACTCGTTGTCCTACTACGGGCCGGGGGGCGGCCTGCCCGCCGACGATCCTCGGATTTGGCCCAATATCGTTGCCGCTGAACTGGGTTGGGATCTGGAACTGGTCGGCCGGATCGGATGGACCTGCCGTGATGTGTGGTGGGCGGCGACGCAGGACCCCCGGGCCTGGGCGGCACTGCCCAAAGCCGGCGCGGTGATCTTCGCGACCAGTGATATGGACTCGCTGCCCTCGCCGCTGCCGACCGCCCTGCGGGAGTTGATCCGCTACGTCCGGCCCGGCCCGGTGCGGCGTTGGGTGCGCGACGGCTACGGCTGGC
>JAGQTW010000232.1 GCA_020438785.1 Mycobacterium sp.
TGCTCGACGAGATCGACAAGGTGGGTTCCGACTACCGCGGCGACCCGAGCGCGGCCCTGCTCGAGGTGCTGGACCCGGCGCAGAACCACACGTTCCGCGACCACTACCTGGACCTCGATCTGGACCTGTCCGACGTGGTGTTCCTGGCCACCGCCAACGTGATCGAGAACATCCCCTCGGCGCTGCTGGACCGGATGGAACTGGTGCAGATCGACGGCTACACCGAGGACGACAAGGTGGCCATCGCCCGCGACTACCTGCTGCCCCGGCAGGCCGAGCGCGCCGCGCTGACCCCCGAGGAGGTCACCGTCACCGACGCCGCGCTGCGCAAGATCGCCGCCGACTACACCCGCGAACCGGGGGTGCGGCAGTTCGAGCGGCTGCTGGCCAAGGCGATGCGCAAGGTCACCACCAAGCTGGACGCCGGCCGAGTCACCGACCTCACCATCGACGAACCGGATCTGGTCGATTACCTCGGCCGGCCGCGGTTCACCCCGGACTCGGCCGAGCGGACCGCGGTGCCCGGCGTGGCCACCGGGCTGGCCGTGACCGGCCTGGGCGGCGACGTGCTCTACATCGAGGCGGGCTCGACCGACGGTGAACCCGGGCTGCAGCTGACCGGTCAACTCGGCGACGTGATGAAGGAGTCGGCGCAGATCGCGCTGTCCTACGTGCGGGCCCACGCCGACCGGCTCGGCGTCGACCCGGCCGCGCTGGACCGCCGGATCCACGTCCACGTGCCCGCGGGCGCGGTCCCCAAGGACGGCCCGTCGGCCGGTGTGACGATGGTGACCGCACTGGTGTCGATGGCCACCGGCCGCAGGGTCCGCGCGGACGTCGGGATGACCGGCGAGGTCACGCTCAACGGCCGGGTGCTGCCGATCGGCGGCGTCAAGCAGAAGCTGCTGGCCGCCCAACGTGCCGGGCTGTCAACGGTTTTCATCCCGCAGCGCAACGAGCCGGACCTGGATGACGTGCCCGCCGAGGTGCTCGAGGCCCTGGAGGTCAAGCCGATGACCGACGTCGCCGAGATCGTCGCGCAGGCGCTGGAACCGCTGACCGAGGCCGTCGACAGCGCGGCCTAGATGTACTGCCCGCCCGCGCCTACGGGCACAGCGGGTTCTGGTACGGCTGCGCCAGGTCGCACGCCGACCGGTCCGGGCCGCTGGTGTTGTCGCCCGGCACCGGCGCCGTCACATCGGTCGAGCCCTCCACCCCGGTCGACTGGCCCGGCGCCGCCGGCGCTTCCGGGCACACCGTGCTCGGGTACGGCTGGCTCAGGTCGCACGCCGAGAGGTCGGAGCCGTCGGGGTTGTCGGGCGCCGGTGTCGGGTCGGCCGACGTGCGCTCCTGGCCCTCGCCGGGGATTGGCACGCACTGCCCGGGGGTAGCCGGGTTGTCGATGAAGCCGAGTGCGCAGTCGGCCAGCGCCGGCCCGGGCGTCGGCAGGGTCGACAACAGGCCGATCATCGGCACCGCCAGTGCGACGCCGAAACCTGCGGCCAGTGCGGCGAGTCGCCGGGGCGGCGGGGTTTTCGTCATGGTCTCTCCTCGCAAGATGCAACAATGTCTAGCATGCGCGGTGGCCGCAGGCGCGGCGATTGCGCGAATCCCGATCCCCGGCGACGCCCCGTGCCGATTCCGCTGCGGGCCGAAATCAGTTGCCATTCAGACACTTTCGGGATCGAACTTCCCGCAGTGGGTGCCACCATGACATCTGTCACAGGCATTCGGATCGGCACCTCGGGGTGGTCCTACGACCACTGGGCCGCTACGGCCACGGCCACGCCGTGCGCAACGCCCTGGACCTGCGGGCGGAGCTGAGCGGATAGTCAGCCGTCCAGCAGTCGGCGCTTGGCCGTGCTGAACTCGGCGTCGGACAGATCGCCGCGATCGCGCATGGTGACCAGCCGGCGCAGCTGCTCGGCGGTCTCGGGGTCGAGGTCGGCGTCGTCGGCGGCCGCGCGGACGATCGGCTCGTCCTCGGCGATCTCGATGTGCTCGCGGCGTTGGGGGTGGGCCAGCACCACCAGCCGGTCGCCCGGCTCCGGCACCTCACCCAGCAGGAACGCCGACTTCACCGCGGCCTCGTAGGGCGCAGTGCCGTCGGGTGGTTGCACCCGCACCCGCAGAGTGCGGCGAACGTAGAGCTTGTCGACGACAACGTTGAGCAGCGGCCTGATGACCTCGACGATCACCGCTTCGCTGCGCAGGCCCTCGACCCGGACGCGGTCCACCTCGGCCACCTGCTTGGTCAGCCATGCCCCGTAGCCGAGCACCACCACTGCGCAGAGCAACGGTCCCCACATGGAGGCGGGCGCTGTCCAGTCGGCGACCCACGGGATGACCGAGGCGATGACCCAGCCGAGGCCGGTCCCGCGCCTGGCCCGGCGGGCGATCGCCATGAACACCAACAGTTGGACGACGTAGCCGGCGACCCACACCCCCAGCGCCCACGCTCGGCCCGCGGTCCCGGTGGACGGCGCCAACAACCAGGGAACGCTCACAGCGGGGGCGACCACCAGGACGCACCACAGCACCGAAAGCGCCGCCACGGTCCGCCACATCACTGCGCCAGGGTAGCGCCCGGGACGGCGGCGACCTCCTCCTCGGTTGCGTCGGCAAGCACGGTCACGGTTCCGGAGGTGCCGTCCACCCGAACCCGCATCCCCGTCACCAGCCGGGCCGTCGCGCCGGGAACGTCGACCACGAACGGCACCCCGAGATGGCGGGCGACCACGACGGGATCCGCGGCGCCGCGCCCGGAGTCTGCGACCACCGCGGCGGGAGTGCCCGCGAGGATCGCGCAGTCGAGGTCCGCCGCGGCCAGCACGGCGATCTCGCCCGATGTCAGATCGGCGTCGTCGACCGATCCCAGCACCCGCACGGTGCCCTCGGCGACGCCCCGGGAGACGACCCGGCCGCGCAGTTCGCCGTTGTCCGCGGGCCTGTGCCCGGGCATCGGCTCCCAGCGGCCGTTGATCACCGGGGGCAACACCAAGGCCTGCAACCGCTCCCGCTCGGCGGCCCGGCGTTTGATGCGCAACCGGGCGTCGACCGGCATGACCAGCGCCTCCTCGGTCGTCAGGTAGAAGATGTCCTCGGCCGCGGCGAGTTTCTCCTGCCCGGCCAGTCGCGTCCCGAGTTCCCTTACCGCCGAGCGCAATTCGTGCGTGAATCGCAGCGTGGCGTCATAGGCGAGTTCGCGGGCAGCGGCCGCGCCGGTCACGGTGGCGTCGGCCTGCGGGGCCCGGGTGACCCGGCCGGCGGCGGCCAGCACGGCCTCGGGACGGTCGGCGAACACGCGTGCCGCCAGGTCGATATCCCCCGGCCCGCGATGGCCGATCCGGGTCACCGCCGCGTCGAACGCGGTGGCGAACATGGGTGCGGCGGCGCGGGCGGCGTCGAGGTCACCGCCGTCGATCGAGATTCGCGCGTAGGGGTGGGCGGTGATGACGTTGGCCAGCGAGGCGAGTTCGGCGTGCATCCGGCCGACGGTCCCGCCGGCGTCGGAGGCGTCGGCGGTGCCCGCCTCGACCTGGGTGGGCGCAACCTCGGCGAACAGGACCGCGAGACCCGAGAGCATCCAACCCTGCTGAATACGGTTGCGCACCAATCGGATCCGTGCACCCAGCGCCGCATCGGTCAGGCCCGAGAGCGAGTGTGAATCGAGGTGCTCGGCCTCGGCCGCCGCGCCGTAGGCCGCGAGATGGCGCCGGAACATCCGGGTGGCGGCGGCGATCCGCGCCGAGGTCAGGGCCACGGTCACCGGATTGGCGGGCCCGGCCTTCGGCCGGCCGGCCGGTAACGGGTCGGTGTCCCCCGCCGCCGCGCGCAACGATGCGGCCAGGGCACTGGCACGAGCCGGCAGCCGCGGCTGGGCCGCGGCGAGCGCCGACGCGCCGAGATAGATCCGGTGGCCGAAGCTCGCCACCAGCCGGGTGTCCCACTCGGTGCCCACCGCCGGGGGCAGATTCAGCAGCCGGGACCCGGCCCGGGCGGCCATCCGTAGCCCGGTCAGGTGCACCTCCAGCGACATCGGCGTGAGCGGGCCGCTGTCGGCGAATCCCGCCGCCACGAACACCGGGAAGCGGGGGTCGATCCGGCTGTCGAACTCGCCTTCGGCGCCTTCCGGCGCCGCACCGGCCAGCGGTGCGCGCGCGGGGTCGGCTGCACGGGATCCAGGGTCCTCGACCGGCATCGGGAACCGGTTGGGCACGGCTACGGCACCGCCGGCCTCGAGCTTGCGCCCGGCCAGCCCGCGGGCGGTGTCGGCGACGGCGTCGAGCGCCGACCAACCGCATTCGAAACCCCAATCGCGTTGCAGTGGAACGAGATCCGGCGTCGACACCGGCCGGGGCCACGGGCGGATACCGCGGGTGCCTCGCCGCGGTTCGGCGCCCAGCAGCACGTGGCGGGCCGCGGCCGCGTCGATGACGTCGGCGGTGCCGAGGTCGACGGCACCGGTGTGCTCGACCTCGACGGCCATCACCAGGAACCGGACCAGATCGTCGACGTGCAGCACGTGCTGCGGCCCGGACACCGGCGCATCGAGCAGGCCCGCGACGGTGCGGGCGACCAGCGCATCGACCCGTCGGCCGACCGGTGCCGCGATCCGCACCACCAAGCTGGGCGCCCAGCCGCTGGTCACGAGTTCCTCGGCCTGCCGCCACGGCGACGGCGCCAGCAGCGACAGCGACGGGAACACCAGTCGGGAGCCACCGCGGGCCGCGGCGTCACCGACCCGCACCACATCGGCCTGCCGCGGCGGTCCCGAACTGGGTAACTGGACCACCACGTCGGCGTCGGCGGCCAGGGCGCGCACGACCGGGTGGTCCAGACCGGCGCAGGTGAAACTCACCTCGGAATCGAGGTCGCGGTGTCCCCCCTCGGCGATCCCCGATACGTCATGGCCCGATGCCAGCAAGCTACGGGCCAGTGCGCGCCCCAGCGCACCGGTGACCTCCGTGACCAAGATCCGCATACCAGGCCCTACTTCCCCCCGCCGCTTCGACGAGGATAGGCAGGTCCCGGCAAAATTTTCGCCCTTTCGACCGCCGGACGGCCGGATCAGCCGAGGGCGGCGCGGCCGTCCGAAGCCACCCGCACCCGCGCGCCGGCGATGTCGGTGTCGACCGTCACCGCCGCGGCATCCGGATCCTCGATGAGGCCCAGGGTGCGCTCGCCCGCCGGCGTCAGCACCGACAGGAAGGCCTTCTCGGGCTTGCCGTCCCGGCCGAACGGTGCGGTCCAGGACTCGACGGTCCCGGTCCCCTCCCACGCCACCAGCGCGGTGCGGGTCGGCTCGCGGTCCACCGCGGGCTGGACGTCCTCCCACCGGAACGCGGTGGGCGGCGGTGTGGCGCTGTACACCCCGAAGCTGTGCTTGGTCAGGTAGCCGCCGTTGGCGCTGATCAGGCCGCGGCGCTTCGGGTCGGCGCGCAGCAGGCCGGTCATGGTGGCGATCGAGTGCATGACGTAGTTGTTCCACGGGCCGCCGGCGAAGGTCAGGCCGCCGGTCACCGTCAGCGGGCGCCGCGGATCGTCGAGGGCCAGCCCCAGCTCGGCGGCGGCGACCTGCACCGCGGACGGGAAGCACGAATACAGGTCGACGTGGTCGAGATCGTCGACGCCGATGCCGGCGAGCTCGAGGGCCCGGCGCCCGGCGATCCGGATGGCCGGCGAGCGGTGCAGGTCGCCACGCTCGGTGATCGAGTAGGTGTCATGGGAGTCGGTGCCCGCGTACGGGAATACCCACTGGTCCTGCGGGATCTGCAGATGCGTCGCCTGCTCCGCCGAGCAGAGCAGGACCACGGCGCCCTGGTTGACCATGTTGTTGGAGTTCATCAGCTTCGGGTACGGCCAGCTGATCATCCGGTTGTCCGGGCGGGGCTGCCAGATCTCCTCGGCCGGGATCGGCTCCCGGCTCCAGGCGTGCGGGTTGTCCGCGGCCACCGCGCTGAACCGGGCCCACAGCTCGCCGATCCGGCGGCGGTGCTCGTCGCTGCTCTCGCCGTTGGCGATCCGCAACGCCTGCTCGAACATCGGGTAGACGTGCGAGGGCAGCAGCAGTCCGACGTGGTCCTCGGCCGGGCCCGCCATCGGCACCTCTGACTCCGCGCCCGGCGGCACCGCGACACCGTCGTCCTGGCGCGTCCAGTGCGGCCGGATCCCGTTGTTCTGCAGGCGTTTCCGGGTGCGCCAGGTCTCGGCGCCCGCCAACAGCACCACATCGGCGCGGCCCTGCTGGATGTCCAGGCAGGCCTGATTCACCAGCGACTGGGGGGTGTTGCCGCCCGCGCCGGTGTAGGAGGTGGCCGGGTCCTTCGCGCCGATCTTGGCGGCGAGCAGCAGGCCGGGGTCGCGATAGCGCCAGGACAGCAGGTTGACCACCCGGATCGCGTCGACGGCTTGCAGCACCCGCGGGTCGGCCGCTTCCCGCGCTGCCATCGCCATCAGGTCGACCGGTTCGAGTTCGGGATCGTCCAGGCGTTCGTTGACCTGACCGGCTCCGACGATGACCGGTGTGCGCGGGTCCAGCCCCATCGATGCTTCCTTCCGGTTGACGCCCGTCAAAACCTAGCATCGGGTGTCGGGACCGCCGAGACTGAAGCCATGACGATGGCGGCGGCGCTGCGTGACTTCTGGGACCCGCTCGATTGATCGAAGCTGACGTCTAAATGACGTTGGCGGCTATTTGGCCGGTCGGCCCTCGCCGCACGTCCGCCGATGCCAGTATTGGCTTCGATCAGTAGCCGAACGGTCGGAAAGGACCAACGTGGCCGAGAAATTCAACGGGGTCATCAAGCTCGACATTCGCGATTCGGTCCCGGACTGGAAGCCGTTCGAACTGAAGAAGCCGCCGGAGGGCGCGCCCAACGTCCTGATCGTGCTGTACGACGACACCGGCCTGGCGGCGTGGTCGCCCTACGGCGGCCGGATCAACATGCCGACCATGGACCGGCTCGCCGACAACGGCATCACCTACACCCAATGGCACACCACCGCGCTGTGCTCCCCCACCCGCTCGACGTTCCTGACCGGCCGCAACCACCACGTGAACCGGTGCGCGTCGATCACCGAGGGTTCGATGGGCTTCCCCGGCGCCGCCGGCCGGCTGCCCGCCGAGTGCGCGACGATCGGGCAGGTGCTGCAGGACAACGGCTACGCGACCATGTGGCTGGGTAAGAACCACAACGTCCCGGTCGAGGACCTCTCCCCGGCCGGCAGCCGCTCGGAGTGGCCGCTGTCCAAGGGCTTCGACCGGTTCTACGGCTTCCTGGGCGGCGAGACCAACCAGTGGTATCCCGACCTGATCGAGGACAACCACGCCATCGAACCGCCCTACACCCCCGAAGAGGGCTACCACCTGTCCAAGGACCTCGCCGACCAGGCCATCAAGATGCTGCAGGACCTGCGGTCCTCGGGCCCGTCGAAGCCGTGGTTCATGTGGTTCTGCCCCGGGGCCAACCACGCCCCGCACCACAGCCCGCAGGAGTACA
>JAGQTW010000233.1 GCA_020438785.1 Mycobacterium sp.
ACGCCGAACTCACCGTCAACGCCGCACACCGGGTGGTGTTCGAGGCGCTGGCCGGGATGGCGGCGCGGCGCCGCGACTCCGCTCACGCCAAGCCCGGCCCGCCCTCCCCGCTGGCGAAGTAGCGCGGTTCGGTACTCAGTAGTCGGACTCTGCGGCCAGGATCTCGGCCAGGAAGGCGTCCGGATGCGGGTCGGCCAGCCGCCGCCGCGCGAACCGCCGCACCCGGTCGCGGACCTCGGGGCCCTCGTCGGCCCGCGCGCCCACCGTCACCGTGGCGTTCGACCAGTCGGTGTCCCACACGACACGCGCCGCGGCGGGCCGGTCGTCCGCGTCCAGGATCGCCAGCGTGGCGCGGCCGGATCCATCCAGGGTGCCCGCTGCCCGAAATACGTTGTGCTGCAGGGTAACCGGAACGCCAATCGGTGATCCGGGGCCGACGACATCGGCGTGAACGAGGGCAACCGGGGCGCTGCCGGCCACGGCGATGATCCAGTCGACGGTGTTCTCCGCGGCGTCGAACACCCCGCCGGGCACCCCGCCCCAGGCCATCGACGTCGCGCCGCGCTCGATGACCTCGGCGGGCTCCGGTCCCCCGCCCCGGCCGGCCGCCAGCGCGTAGTCGTCGCGGCCCCCGGTCGCCGCGGCCACCGCTGTGCCGGCCCCCATGTCGGCCAGCGCGTCGGCCAGTTCCGCCCAGCCCGGGCCCTCGACACCGAACTCGTCGGCCAACTCGGCACACCGGCGCACCAGCTCGGCCACCCGCGGGTCGCCCAGCAGCAGCTGGGTCCGCAACTCCCCGGCGTGCGGGGCCAGCAGCGCGGCGATGTCGGAGTCCCCGGTGTCGTCACCGAGGAACTCGTCGGCGCCGGCCGTCGCCACCGCGATCTCGGCGTCCAGTACCGCCGGGTTGAGTCCGGCGATGCCGTCCCGGATGCTGGCCGGCCACCACCGGCGCAACCAGTGGCCGAGCGCCAGCCTGCGCAGGGGATCCAGCGACCCGGCGCGCACCTCGACCCCGGCCAGGTCGACCTGCCCGTGCGCCGTGGCGGCGGTGGCCGCGGCCAGCGCCCGATGGCCGTCCTCGCCGAGCACGCGCCATAGCCAGTCCGCGCGCCCCGGGTCGGTGAAGGTGATCTGCGGCGGTGCGTCCGCGGCCTCGTCGACGGTCCAGGCGAGCACCGCGCCGTCCAGCTCGAGGACGGCGGCCAGCGGGACCGGCGCGACGCTCGGCCCGGTCACCCACAGGCCGGATTCGGTCACCAGTCTCATTGCGCCACCTGCACTTCCAGCATCGCCTTGATCCGCTGCCGATGGTCCAGGCTCACCGAGCGCGCCACCCCCTCCAGCAGGGCCCGCACGTCGTCGACGTCCGCACACGGCTCCTGCCACACGTCGCGGCCATGCAGTCGGGCCCACAGCCGGCTCAGGTACGGCCGGGCGAACGCGGCGAGGTCCCGCACCACCTGCTGCTGCCGCGGGTGGATCGGCTCGGCACCGGCCAGCGCGCGCCGGGCGTGCAGCACGTAGGCCTCCTTGCGCAGCCGGGCCTGGATGATGCCGGCGAGTTGATAGCGGGCGACGGCGCGCTCGTCGAGGGGCGCCAACTCACGGGCCACCTCGATGCCCGCCAGCAGCGTGGCCTGTTTGTCCTCGCCGAGGAAACCCCATGGCGCGCTGGCCCGGTCGACCTCCTCGGCGCACAGCAGTGGCGCGTCGGGCAACTCATCACGGTCCAGGGCGCGCCGCAGCGTGGCCCGAACCCGTTCGACGACGCTGCGGTCCAGCGGCCGGTCGCCGCCGGCCTCACCGGAGACCGGCGGCGGCTGCAGCGGAAGGGCGCCGGCCAGCCCCAGGTCGACCACCGACCAGGGCAGGGGCGGGCCGCCGGCCGTCCGGGCTAGCGCACCGAGGTTGTACGGGGCGGCATCGGCGATCAGCGCGGTCCAGACCCGCTGGCGGGCAACGCCTTCCCGATGGCCGTCGGCGGGTCCGAGCACCGTGGTGAGACCCGCGAAGAACGGACCCGTGATCTCCGTGCCCGCTCGCACGTCGGCCCAGCTGCCCTGCAGCTGGCGCGACAGCCGGGCCAGCACCTGCGGCCCGGCCAGGTAGTGGTTGAGTGCCTCGACGGTGGTGCGGCCGCGATCCCGGTGCACCTCGTGCAGCGCGGCGGCCGCCGCCGCCGGACCGCCGTGATCGGGGGCGCCCTTGGTGACGGCCAGTTCGAAACACACCGGGAAGTACAGGTCCTGGGCGTTACCGGTGGTGACGCGCTGGCTGCGGCGCTCCATCTTCATCAGTGCGAACCACGCAGCGGTGCAACGTAATTGATCGGCGTTGGCCAGGATCAGATCGAACATCTCGGCGGCGATCTCGGCGCTGACGAACGGCGCGGAGTAGGCGGGGTTGGCCCGCAACCGCAACACCAGCGGGTCGATGATCCGCTTCACCGTCCGGCGCAGCGGCCCGCCGTCGTCACCGCTGAGCACCTCCACGCCGGGACCGATCGCCCGCCAGGCGCGGTCGATCACCGCCCGACGGGGTTGGCCGCTCATCCCGACAGGATAAGCGGGCGCCGACCAGGGACACCGGGAAGTTGGGTTCGGTAGCGCCGGGCGCGGCGCAGGGTGCCCCTCATGTCTGATGTCTACCTGGGCGCCATCGCCGTCGTCTCCGTCCTCGCTCTCGCCGCGATCCTCGTCGCCGCCGGACTGGACGGCCAACCGCCACACCGGCGGCGCCGCCGGGGGCCGGCGGCCTCCCGCTCGGTGGCGGTCGGCACGGTTCAGGCGGTCGCCGATTCGGAGAACCCGCTGGTGGTGGTCGAGGTGGAAAGCGTCAACGGCCAGCGGTTCACCGGGCGGTTGTGCCACCCCCAGGGCGACCCGGCGGTGGCAGCGCTGCGGCCCGGTCTGATCCTGCTGGTCTCGTTCGACCCGCAGGACCGCGACCGGCTTTCGCTGGCCGACGACGTGGTGGCCGTCCGCGCGGCCGTCGGGCAGACCCTGGTCCGCCAGGGCGTACTGACCGATGCGGAACTCGATCTGATCCGGCACGGCACCCGCTCGTCGGGGGTGATCACCGGGATGCGCGCGGGCGGCTACGCGGGCGCGGACCTGCGTGAGGTCGAACTCGACGTGATGGTCAGCCGCCGCGGCGGCGGTCAGTTCCCGGCCCATCAGACCACGGTGGTCCCCGCCGCCGAGCTGCCGCGACTGGCACCCGGCAGCATCATCGACGCCTACTACCGCCCGGACGACGAGTCCACGATCGCGGTGTGCGTACCGCCGGCATGACGCGTTCACCGGGCACCGTCCACGCTGAACGTCGCCAGCGCCGCCCAGTACAGCGGGCTGGCGCCGGTGTCGCCGGCCCGCCAGCGCCGCATCTGGGCGCGCTGCCAGCGGTTGACCGCGAGCGCGGCATCGTCGGCGTCGTGGGCGGCGTCGACGGCGATGACCACGTCGGCCATCGGGTCGCCGATCGATGAGGTGAACCGGCGGTACCCGGCCGTGGTGGGCAGCGACCACAGCGTCGCGGTGACCAGTTGGCTGCCGCACAGCACCATCGCCGCCACCAGGCCGGTGGCCTCGTCGAACTGGTAGTCGCCGCCCGAGCCGCACGCGAGCAGCGCGACCCGCGGCGGCATCGGCAGCTGCGCGGACATCAGGTCGGCGGCCAGCAGCGGCCGGTGATCACCGACCGGCTCGGCGCCGCCGGGCAGCGCGGAGGTGCAGGCCAGGTGGATCGCGGCCCGGTCGGCGTAGCCGTGGGCCCGGTCGGCGGCGCTGGCATGCCCTACGTAGAGCAGCCGGCTCGGGGCCCGCTTCAGCAGGGCGGCCAGCCAGGTGCGGTCGGCGTCGGCGCGGCGGAACAGGTCCACCGCCGAGTCGACCTCCGGCAGCACCGGGTGCCGCGCCAGCACCGCGGCGAAGTGCCCGGACAGCCGGGTCTCGGCCGACGGACGGCCCAACACCGAACCCAGCGGAGAGTCCGGCCGTTGGCCCGGAACCCGCGGGTCGAGCACCAGAAGCGGTGCGGCACTGCGCCGTTCGGCCCAGTCGGCCGGATCCCTCGGGGCATGGGCGATGTTGGGCGGCACCGCCATCAGCACGTCGGCCAGCTCCATCAGCCGGTGGCCCTCGGTCAGGGTGGAGATGTCGGCGAGCTGCCACGGGATGCGGGCGGCCGTGGTGCCCCTGGTGGTGATCGCCGCCGCCCGGGCGGCGATCAACTCCTCGCGGCTGGGGCCGGCCAGCGGCACCGCCAGCAGGCCCCACGGGATGCGGGCCAGCCGGGCGCTCGGCGAGATGTACAGCAGCGGGCGCGGATCGGCGACACACTCACCCAGCAGCTGCCAGGCGGGCGCGGAGATCAGCAAGACCCCGAGGATGTAGGCCAGCGTCAGTTCGCGTTCGGGAGTGGCGAACGGCCCGGTGGTCAGCGCCCGGTTCAGCGCGTCGGCCAGAGTCTCGGTGCCCTCTGGATCGGGCAGCGCGCCCTGCAGTTCCTCGATGGCGGCCAGCAGGATCGGCTCCTCGACCACCCAGGTCACCGTGCGCTCGGGTTGGCCGACGATCCGCAGGCTGCCGTAGGTCGCGACGCCGAGGTCGGCGAACCGCAGCACCAGCGTGGTGGACGACGGTGCGGTCATGGCCATGTCGACCAGGCCGGGCCGTCGGAGGTCACGGTCTGCCCGTAGCGGCTGTGCGCGAGCCTGCGGTAGCGCTCGAGGATCGGCGCCCGGGAGGGGTCCATCTGCAACGGCGGAAGTGGGCCCAGGGTGGTCAGAGTGAGGCCGTCCACCGACGCCCCGCCCGCCGCGAGCGCCTCCTCGGCCGCGGTGTCGGCCACCACCGTGGTGCCGACTCCCCCGTCCCAGGTCGATGCCTCGTCGAGTGGTTCGTGGGCGAAAGTGCCTCGGGCGCTGTGGTATTCGATGAGCTCACTGAGCAGCTCGGTGTTCTCCCACTCCCAGGCCACCGAGAACGCGCCGGCCAGCATTCGGCCCGAGACGTGCGCGGCCCACCGCCAGCGGGAGTCGGCGTCGAGCATCGAGTAGCGGACCGAGTCGACGGCCAGGGCGGCCGGGATCTTCAACTCGGCGGCCCGCTCCAGCTTCGCCATCGCGCTGCGGTGCTGCTCGCTGCCGGGCTCGACATGCATCACGCCCAGCGCGGCCGCCTGCCGGGACTCAGTGGCCTGGAAGTCGTCGGTCGGTTCGCTGATCCCGTCGAAACCCATGTCCGCCAGGGCATCCGCGCGCCAGATATTGCCGAGGTGATCGTCGAGCCGGGCATACTGCAGCCAGCTCGAGCGGGGCCACCCGTCCAACAGTTCGCGGGCCTGTGCCACCTGTTCGACCGCCTCCGCGAAACGCCCGCGGAACACCGATATCCAGCTGCGCTGTATCAGGATCCGGTGAATGTGCAGCGGCTTGCCCAGCTCGCGCCAGTGCCGCTCGGCATGCGACCACGACTCGTCGGCGGCCTCGATCATCCCGACGCCCAACCGGGTGAGCCCGAAGTACAACCAGGAGCGCGAGACGTCATGGGCGCGGTTGCCCTCGGCGATCACCGGGTACGCGCCACCGACCAGTCGTTCGGTCATCTGGTGGTCGCCCCGGATCCAGCTCGCCGCCGCGGTCTCGAGTTCGGCTCGCGCACAATACAGTTTCCAGTCCCGGCGCTGCGCCCTGGCGGCCGCGCGATGTAGCCACCTCTCCCCCTCGGCCAGCCGGCCGGTCTCGACGCAGAACCGGCCATAGGCCAACCCGCCTGCGACCAACAACTGGTCGGTGGAATCCGAGGTGTCGGTCAGGTCGTCGAGGACCGGAATGATGGTGCGCCACACCGCCGCCGCGCGGGCGTGCAGGTCGTCGTCGCACAGCGCCGACGCGCACAGCACACCGGCCAGCGCCGCAAGATGCGCCTGTTCGGCGGCCAGATCGTCGAATCGCCGGGTGCAGTCGTCGTCCTGCAGGGCGGCCAGTTCGGTCGCGGCCGCCTCGTGTTCACCCTGCGCCGCGGCCAGGCCGACCCGCAGGAACCGGACCCGCAGCCGGTACCGCGACGTCATGTGGTCGGCCCCGGATCCGGGCGCGGCGTCCGCGTACGCGGCGAGGCAGTCCTCGATGCGCCGCACGCACTCTTCGGTGCCGTCGTAGGCGGTGCGGTTGAGGTAGAGCTCGCCGAGCAGGGCGAAGACCTCCAGGGCGAGGTCGTCGCGGTCCTCCCGTTCG
This sequence comes from Mycobacterium sp., assembly GCA_020438785.1. Lineage (GTDB taxonomy): Bacteria > Actinomycetota > Actinomycetes > Mycobacteriales > Mycobacteriaceae > Mycobacterium. Next base: position 6,242 of record JAGQTW010000233.1, read on the forward strand.
ACCTCGGGCAGGACGGACAACAGGATGTCCTTGGCCGCCTCTTCCTTGGCGGCCAGGATGAGCTGGCGAGCGCGCTCCAACTCGCCGGGGATCGACACGGCTGAATCATAAGGCGGGTACCTCGGCGGTCTTCGGAAACGGTGGGACGGCGGAGGTGTTCGACACATCCGCCGTCCGTCACCCATGTCGGTCAATTCACTTGCAGGTGACCGTGATCTCGAACTTCTTCGTGATCATCCCGGCCATCGGGTTCTTCAGGTCCGCGCCGGCCGCCTCGCCGGTGATGGTGTAGGTACTACCGTCCACCTTCACGTCCGCAGATCCGGTCTTCATGCCCATGTTGTCGCTCACCGCCAGTGCGTTGCCATCCACGACCATGGCCAGGGACGTCACCTTCGGCGTCGACTCGTCGGTCATGACCACACCGAGGCCCTGCTGACCACCGATCGCCCCACTGGCGATGTTGATGTTGCCGCCCTGCTTCACGCACGTCACCGTGCTGGTGTCCAGGCCGGGCAGGTCGTTTCCCTCGACCTTCACCGACGTCGTTCCCCCGCTTGCCACCGTGGCACTGGCGGACGAGGATCCGGTCGCCGATGCGGTGCCCTTGCCGCTGCTGTTGTTGTCGGAGCAGGCCATCAGCAACATGCTGCAGCCGAGAACGCCGACACCGACCGCGAGAACTCGTTTCACCTGTATTCCCTTCGCTGTAGTCCGTCGCCGGGTGGCGCCGTCACGGCCAAGTACAGGTGTGCGGTTCGGCTACCGATCCCAACTTCCCGCCCCCGTTGACTCAGACACCATGTACAAGAAGTTCGAGTGGACTTCTGCGAGATTTCTGACTCAACGCCGACAAAGTCAGCGCAGGACCGCGCCGCCGTCGATGTTGATCACTTGACCGTTGACCCAGGCGCCGTCGTCGGACATCAGGAACGTGACCAGTGCGGCGATGTCGGCGGGGTAACCCACCCGGGTCGAACGCGTGCCGCGCAGGGCGGCCGCCTCCAGGTCCGGCCACTGCGGCGCCGCGCGCATCGCGTCCGTGCCGGTGAAGCCCGGGGCCACCGCGTTGCACCGGATCCCCTCCCGGCCCCAGCGCGAGGCCACGTGCCGGGTCAGCGCGCCGATGCCGGCCTTCGCCGTCGCGTAGGCCGGCCTGGTGGGCTCGCCGATGAAGGCCGCCGCCGACGACATGTTCACGATGGCCCCGCCGCCGCGGGAAAGCATCAGCGGCAGGGCGTGTTTCATGCTCGCCAGGTACCCGCGCAGGGTCACCGCCATGGTGCGGTCCCACACCTCGAAGTCGATGTCCACCACATCGGTGTCGGCGCGTAGCAGGCTCATGTCCGATCCGACATTGAACAGCAGATCCACCCCGCCGAATCCCGCCACCGCGGAATCGATCAGGGCCCGAACGGATTCCGGGTCGGCCAGGTCGAATGCACACGGCGCCGCGGCGCCGCCCGCGCCGCGGATCGCCTGGGCGGTCGCCTCGGCCGCCTCCCCGGCGATATCGCCGACCACGACGCGGACGCCCTCCGCGCCGAGCCGCGTCGCCGTCGCCGCACCGATGCCGGTGGCTCCCCCGGCGATGACGGCGACCTTGCCGGCCAGCCCCCGCGGATCGTGCGCCGTCACGCCTTGGCCAGCTGCTTCTCCGCGTAACGCGCCGCCCATTCCTTGCGCGAGCGGATCGACACGTCGACGTCGGTCGCCTTGGCGCGCAGCGCCCCGACGTTCGCCGCCGGCTTCGGGGTGCGGGCGAACGGATCCCAGCTGAAGAACCGGCAGGCGTTGGCCCAGGTGATCTTGTCGATGTCGGCGTCGTCGGCCCCGGCGGCGTCGAGTTCGGCGAGCACCTTCTCGGGCGCGTCGGGCCAGAAACAGTCCGAGTGCGGGTAGTCGCACTCCCAGGCGATGATGTCGATCCCGATCTCGTGGCGCAGCTTCAGCGACGTCTTGTCGGTGACGTAGCAGGCCAGCGAGTGCTCACGAAACACCTCGCTGGGCAGCTTGCCGCCGAAGTCCCGGCGCAGCCACCTCTGGTTGGTGTAGTGCCGGTCGCAGCGGTCCAGGTAGAACGGGATCCAGCCGATGCCGCCCTCGGAGAACGCGAACTTCAGGTTCGGATAGGTCCGCATCGCCGGGCCCCACAACAGATCCTGGGCACACATCGCCGAGATCTGGGTGGCCAGCACGATCAGGTTGTCGATCGGCGCGTCCGGGGCCATGCTGATTGCCCCGAACCCGGTCCCGATGTGCAGGCACATCACCACGTCCTCGTCCGACAGCGTCTGGAACACCGGGCCCCAGTAGTCCAGGTCGTGGTAGCTGGGCAGCCCCTCCAGGTGCGGCAACTCGGGCATGGTGACCGCGCGGCAGCCCTTGGCCGCGACGCGCCGGATCTCGGCACACATGCCCTCGGGCGTCCAGGTCGGCAGGATCGCGATCGAAATGAACCGTTCCGGGTAGGCCCCCGCCCACTCGTCGATGTGCCAGTCGTTGTAGGCCGACACCATCACCAGCGTGACGTCCTGGCGGGTCATGTTCAGGTGCCGGGCGGAGAAGCCGGTGAAGGTCGGGAAGCACATCGAGGCGAGGATGCCGTTGCGGTTCATGTCGCGCACCCGCTCGTGCACGTCGTAGACACCCGGCCGCATCTCGGCGAAGCCGGCCGGGTCGCGCCCCCACTCATCGGCCGGCCACGACACCACCGCGTTGAGCCCGCTGACCCCCTGCGGCCTGCCCTGATACATCCACTGGTCGACACCCTTGTCGTCGGTGACGACGATCGGCGCCTGGTCGCGGTACTTGGCCGGCACGTGCCTCAGGAACATGTCGGGCGGCTCGACGACGTGGTCGTCGATGCTCACCAGGATCAGGTCGTCGACATTCATCGCTCAGTTGTACCCTGCATAGTCATGACCGTCTCCGCGCATTCGGCCAGAGATGTGGCCGAAACGGCCAATGTGATCCGGGAGATCGACCTGCGCCGGGGCGGGACGGTGCTGGCCGGCAGCTACCTCTACGAGGGCGACCGGTTGGTCACCGGCTGGCACTACCACGACGTGCACCAGATCGAGTATGCGATCGGCGGTGTGGTCGACGTGGAGACCGCCTCGGCGCACTACCTGCTGCCGCCGCAGCAGGCGGCGTGGATCCCGGTCGGACTGCACCACCAGGCGACGATGAACCCCGCGGTCAAGACGTTGGCGGTGATGTTCCATCCGGACCTCATCCCCGACGGCGGCGACCGCGCCCGGATCCTGGCCGTGTCCCCGGTGATCCGCGAGATGATGTTGTACGCGCTGCGCTGGCCCATCGGCAGGGCGGAGAGCGACCCGGTCGCGGACAGCTTCTTCCGTACCCTGGCCGACCTGGTGATCGATGCGCTGGATCATGAAGCGCCGCTGAGCCTTCCGACGTCGGAGGACCCGGTGGTCGCCGCCGCCATGGCCTACACCAAGGAGCACCTGCAGTCGGTGAGCCTCGAGGAGGTCTGCGCGGCGGTGGCCGTCTCCGAGCGCACGCTGCGGCGGTCGTTCCGGAGCGAGGCCGGCCTGTCCTGGCGCACCTATCTGCTGCACGCCCGGATGCTGCGGGCGATGGCACTGCTGGCCGCGCCCGCGCAGACCGTGCAGAAGACCGCCACCGCAGTGGGTTTCGACAGTGTGGGCTCGTTCACCCGGGCGTTCGCTCGGTTCTGTGGCGAGACGCCGTCAACCTACCGTCGTCGGGTCAACGCGACGACCGGCTGAGCGCTCCCGGCGGCGGTCGTGCCAGCGCAGGCGGAGCAGCAACAGCCCACGATGGGCCTCGAACGACAGCGACAGCGGGTCACGCCACGGACGGGACCCGGCCGGCCTGGTTGATGCCATGTCTCCACTGTGCCAGCCGCGGGCCCTCGCGAGCCCGCACGCGCCGCCCGGTGTGTTGATCGTCACGTGCTGTTCGGCTGCCAGCAAGCATCAAGCCTGGGCCCAGGGAATCTCCAGACCGGCGCTCTAACCTGTGCATTCGCGGAAGCACGGGAGGACGATCGCAGGTGACGAAGCTCATTCGCTCAGCAGCGGGCGTCACCGGGCTCACCGCCGTGTCCCTGGCGCTGTTCGGCAGCGGAATCGCCGCTGCCGACGACTATGCGGGACAGACATACGCCGACGCGTCCGGGGCGATCGGCAAGGCCGGCCAGAAAGCGGTCATCGCGGGGTCCGTGGGCAGTGTGCTCGCGCAGGGCGACTGCATCGTGACCCGGTCGCAGCAGGCGGACTGGCTGAAGGGCAGCAACTTCTCGCCGGTCACCGACACCGTGCTGCTCTGGCTCAACTGCAACGCCAAACTGGCCACGGCGGGCACCCCGGGCAACTCGCTGGCGAGTCCGGAGGGCCGCGCGGAGAAGGCGGCCGAGGCGGCCGCCCAGCAGTCGACCGCGCCGAGCGGCTAGCGCGTCCGACCGCGGCCCCGGCTTGCGGCCCGAGGCGGTGACGGTGAACATCGGTTGTCATATGGACGCAACGCTGGCCGCCGAACTCGCCGGGCTGGACGCCGTGGGGCAGGGAAAGCTGGCCGCCGCGGGCACCGTGTCGGCGACCGAACTGCTCGAGGCGGCGATCGCGCGGCTGGAGTCGGCCCGCGGACTCAACGCCGTCATCACCGACCTGTTCGACCGGGGCCGCGCCCAGGCCGGCGCGCTCGACCGCTCCGGTGCGCTGCGCGGTGGTGACGCAGGTCCGTTGGCCGGAGTTCCCTTCCTGCTCAAGGACCTTGGGGCGTCGCTGGCCGGCGCCCCCGAGGCGATGGGGTCGCGGGCCCTGCGCACCCATGTCGCCGCCGAGACGGCCTGGATCGTGGAGCGCTACCTGGCGGCCGGCCTGGTGGTGTTCGGCAAGACCAACACCCCGGAATGGGGCAACCACTGCACCACCGAGCCGTCGCTGTTCGGTCCGACCGTCAACCCGTGGGGACCGGGCGTCACGCCGGGCGGGTCCAGCGGCGGGTCGGCCGCGGCGACGGCCGCCGGCGTCGTGCCCGCCGCGTCGGGCGGCGACGGCACCGGATCGATCCGCGTCCCGGCGTCCTGCTGTGGGCTGGTCGGACTGAAACCGCGACGGGCCCGCACCTCCTTCGCCCCCGGTGGGCACCTGCTGGAGGGACTCGCCGTCGAGCACGCCCTCACCCGGACGGTGCGCGACTCGGCCGCCCTGCTCGACGCGGTGACCGGATGCGCGCCCGGCGATCCCTATTCGGCGCCGCTGCCGCCACAGCCGTTCCTGGAGGCGATCCGGCAGCCGCCGGCCCCGCAGCGCATCCTGGTCGCGACCGGTTCACCGTTTCCGGGCCCGGCCACCGACCGCGCCGTGGTGGCGGCCGTCGAGGCCACCGGCAGGGCCCTCGAACGCCTCGGCCACGAAATCGACACCGGCGCAGCGGCATTCGATGCCGACGCCGTCGCCGACGCGATCGCGGTGCTGCACAACGTCAGCAACGTCCAGCTCTACGACCTGGCCCGGGCGCATCTGGGCCGCGAGCCGCGTGAGGTCGAATTCGAGGCCAGCACCTGGGTGATGATCCGGGAGGGATGGAACACCTCCGGCGTCGCCTACGCGGACGCGATCGACGCACTGCACGCGCAGACGCGGCGCTTCGCGGCCGGGATGACGGGGCACGATGTGCTGCTGGTGCCGACGCTGCTGGCTCCCCCGCCGCCGTACGGTGTGCTGGACCAGCCCCGCGGCAGCACCCGCGCCTTCTTCGACGTCGAGTTCGCCCACACCGGATGGACGCCGATGGCGAATGTCACCGGCTGGGCGGCGATCTCGCTGCCGCTGGGCAGCACAGCGGACGGACTGCCCATCGGTGTCCAGCTGATGGCCCCCGAGGAGACGATCCTGCTGCAACTCGCCGCGGCGCTCGAGCAGGCGCTGCCATGGGCGGGGCGGCGCCCCGCCGGATGGGTCGGCGAAGGCGTCTGACCGCCGCACCGCTGCGTGCGAGACTGTACCGATGGTTGTCCCCATCGCCCGCCCCAAGCTGGAGGGCAACATCGCCGTCGGCGAGGGCCGGCAACTCGGTTTCGCCGAGTTCGGCGACCCGCAGGGCAGGGCCGTGTTCTGGCTGCACGGCACCCCGGGCGCCCGTCGCCAGATCCCGGTGGAGGCCCGGGTGTTCGCCGAGCAGCAGGGCATCCGGCTCATCGGCGTCGACCGGCCGGGCATCGGATCCTCCACCCCGCACCAGTACGAGAACGTTCTGGCGTTCGCCACCGACATGCAGACCATGGCCGACGTCCTGGGCGTCGGCAAGATGGCCGTCGTCGGGTTGTCCGGCGGCGGTCCCTACGCGCTGGCATGCGCGGCCGCGATGCCGGACCGTGTGATCGCCGCCGGGGTGCTCGGCGGGGTCGCGCCGACCGTCGGACCCGACGCGATCGGCGGTGGGCTGGTCGCGCTCGGCGCGATGGCCGCGCCGTTCATCCAGATCGCCGGGGCGCCACTGCAACTGGCTGCGGTCACCCTGATCCGGATGATCAAGCCGGTCGCCGACTCCGCGGTCTACCTGTATGCGCGGGTGTCCCCGGTCGGCGACCGCGAGCTGCTGCTGCGGCCCGAGTTCAAGGCGATGTTCCTCGACGACCT
>JAGQTW010000234.1 GCA_020438785.1 Mycobacterium sp.
GTGGGGGAGCGGACCAGCACCTCCCCGACACCGGATTCGTCGGGGTCGAGGATCCGCAGCTCGACGGTCGGGTAGGGCCGGCCGACCGAGGACGGGTACCTGGTGAGGTCGGCGCCGCCGGCGACGGTGAAGAACCCGGCGCCTTCGGTCATTCCCCAGGTGTTGGCCAGGCCGCGGCCCTGCAGCTGCGGCAGCCTGCGGGCCATCCGCTCCAGCAGCACCGGGGACACCGCGGCACCGCCGAGCGGGAAGGCACGCAGGCTGGACAGGTCGTAGGAATCGAAGTCGGGGTGCTCGAGGATGCGCACCGCCATCGTCGGAACGCCGCCCCAGCGCTGCACGCCCTCACGTTCGATCAGGGCGAGCACCTCGCCCGGGTCGAACCGGCCGGTATTGAGCACGATCCGGCCGCCGGTGATCACCTGGGTCAGCAGGGTCGCCAGTGCGCCGACGTGGAACAGCGGTGTGCAGACCAGGTTGACCTGTTGCGGGGCTTGCGGATTCAGCAGGTGCGGCAGTTGCCGGGAGCGCACGAGGACGTTCTGCTGGTTGGCCACGATGCCCCGGAACGACAGTTCGACGCCCTTGGGCATGCCGGAGCTGCCGGAGGTGAACAGGATGGCGGCCGGGTCGTCCTCGGTGTGCGGCCCCGGAAGTTCCGGGGGAGCGTCGGCGAAGCCACCGAAGCAGGAGGCGAAGTCGGCGACGTCGAGGATCATTACGTCGGCGGGCACCGCCGGGTCGTCGGTGATCACCGCGGCAGGGTCCACGAGCGCGATCGAGTGCTCCGCCTCCCGGGGGCTCCACCATCGGTTGCCCAACACTGGCACGGCGCCCAGTGCCCAGATCGCGAACAGTGACACCACCCAGTCGGGGCTGTTGTAGGCCAGCAGCACGACGCGCGCACCGGGCTGCACGCCCAACGGCTCGAGCCGCGCCCGGGCGGTGTCGACGGCGGCGAAGAACTCGCCGAAGCCGATCCGGCGCTCGCCCTGCACCAGGAAGGTGCGGTCCACCCACCGCTGCGCGCCGGTGAACAACTCGGCGAAACTGCGCGGTCGCCGGGGGTAGACCAGGCCGGGATGACCTGCGTAGCGCCCCTCGGCGACGTCCTCACCCCAGGCGGATTGCACAGCGGCCGAGTTTAGCCCCGGCCCACCGGTGGGACGATTTCGAAGCCGGGGCGGTACTCTGGAGTACCGGATCGAAAGGGGGTCGACCACCATGGCTGCAAAGAAGCCAGTCGTCGACACCAGGTATGGCCCGGTACGTGGTGTCCACCGGGGCCGTACCAGCGTCTTCAAGGGCATCCGCTACGCCGCGCCGCCCGTCGGCGATCTGCGGTTCCGGGCGCCGGTGCCGCCGGAACCGTGGACCGAGGTGGCCGACGCCAGCGAGTACGGGTGCGCCTGCCCGCAGCCCCCGCTGCCGGGTATTCCCCTCGACCTCGGCGCCCGCCAGGACGAGGACTGCCTGACGCTGAACATCTGGGCGCCCACGGGCGGTGCCGGGGCCAAGCCGGTGATGGTCTGGCTGCACGGCGGGGCCTACGTCCTCGGGTCGGGCAGCCAACCGTTCTACGACGGCAACCGGCTGGCCGACAGCGGCGACGTGGTGATCGTCACGGTGAACTACCGTCTCGGCGCCTTCGGCTTTCTCGACCTCTCCGTCTTCAATCGGCCCACCAGCACCTTCGACTCCAACATCGGACTGCGCGACGTGCTGGCCGCCCTGCAGTGGGTGCAGGACAACATCGCCGCCTTCGGCGGGGACCCGGAGCGGGTCACGCTCTTCGGTGAGTCGGCGGGCGCCGGTTTGGTGACCACCCTGCTCGCCGTCCCGGCGGCCAAGGGCCTGTTCTCCGCCGCGATCGCCCAGAGTTCACCGGCGACGTCGGTCTACGACCGCGGCCGGGCCGAGGTGATGGCCAACGCGATGCTCCACGAGCTGGGCATGGGCACCGGTGAGGTGAACCAGCTGCGGCAGGTGCCGGTTCCCAAGCTGATCGCGGCGACCAAGAAGCTGTTCGACGAGGTTCCGGTGCGCAACCCCGGAACGCTGGCGTTCGTTCCGTTCGTGGACGGCGACGTCCTGCCGGACTACCCGGTGAAGGTGGCGCGCGAGGGCGGGTCCCATCCGGTGCCGCTGATCATAGGCACCAACAAGCAGGAGGCGGCGCTGTTCAAGCTGATGCGATCGCCGCTGATGCCGATCACGCCGAAGGCCATCACGTCGATGTTCGACCAGATCGCCGCCGAGCAACCCGACCTGCAACTGCCCACCGAGGAGACCCTCGGCGAGGCCTACGCGAAGTTGCGGGGCAGCGCCAGGGGCCTAACCATCGCCAGTGACGTCGGCTTCCGGATGCCGTCGGTATGGCTGGCCGAGGGGCACAGCTCGGTGGCCCCGGCCTACCTCTACCGGTTCGACTACGCCACCCCGCTGCTCAAGCTGCTGCTCGTAGGTGCCGCGCACGCAACGGAATTGGGCTACGTGTGGGGTAACCTCGGCGGTCCCGGCGACTTCTCGCTGCGGCTGGGCGGCGCCAAGACCGCCAAGGCGGTCTCCAAGCGGATGCGGACCCGATGGGTGAACTTCGCCACCCACGCCAAGCCCACCGGTTTGGAGGGCGAACCGGAATGGCTGCCCTACCAGTTGACCGACCGGCCGTGCCTGCTCATCAACGAGCGCGACAAACTGGTGTACGACGTGGACAAGCGGGCCCGGCTGGCGTGGGGCGACGAACCCGTGAACTTCCGCTAGGCCGACCCGACCGCGAGCACCTTCTCGATCCGCGCCGGCACGTGCTTGTGCCACGGGGTGCCGGCGTAGGCGTCCCGCCAGTCCGCTGAGGTCAGTTCGTTGGGTGCGACGCCGGGAACCGTTGTGGCCCCGTCGGTGTCGACGAAGTCCAGCCCGAATCCGTTCGGCAGCGCGGCATGGCCGGGCAGCATGGTCGCGCTTACCTCGACGCGCGCCGCAGCGCTGCCGGCGGCGGTGACGATGCGGGCCGTCCCGCCGTCGACGAGGCCGAGGGCGTCGGCGTCCTCCACACTGACCCGCAAGGCGCCGTCGGTGTCGCGCTTGCGCCAGGCCGGGTCGCGGAAGATGTCGTTGGCGGTGAACGCCCGGCGTTCACCGGCGGACAGCACGATCGGGAATTCGTCGGTGGTCAACCCCGGATTGGTGTCGCGCAGCGCGCGGATCTCGTCGAGCATCTCCGGCATCTCCAGGTGAATCTTCTTGTCGGGATGGGTGATCAGCGCGAAGTCGTCGGCGTACTCGTGCACGCTGAACGTGATCCCCGACTTGCCGGCCAGGATGGCGTCGAACAGAGCATTGCCGTCGGCGTGCCCGGCCCGGCGCACGGCATCGGGGTAGGTCAACGCGGCCTTCTGCGCCAAACCCCACAGTGCGGCAGCGCCTTTCAGGTGTTCGGGCAGGGTCGGACCGAGGGTCTCGTAGAGTACGTACGGCAGCACCTTGCCGAGCGCCGGATTGCCGGCCAGCTCAGTGAAGAACGCCGCGGTGTAGGCGTCGCGGCCCTGTGCCGCCGCCTCGCGCAGCGGGCGCAGGTCGTCGTCATCGACGATGCCCAGCGCGCGGACCAGCCGGGCCCAGATCTCCGGTTCGGGCAGCGTGCCCGGTAGCGGCTCGAACAACGGGCGACGCAGATGGAAGGTGTTGTGCGGGAATTCGAGGTTGAAGAAGGTCGCCTCGGGCTTCTCGAACTGGCTCGCCGCGGGCAGCACGTAATGGGCCAGCCGCGCCGTCTCGGTCAGCGCGACGTCGATGACCACCAGCAGTTCCAGCGACTCGAACGCCTCGCGGCAGGCGCGGGAGTCGGCGATCGAGTGGGCCGGGTTGCTGCTTTCCACGATCATGGCGCGGAACCGGTCCGGGTGATCGGTCAGGATCTCCTGCGGCACTGCGTTCGACGGCACCAGGCCGCCCACGATCGGGGCGCCGGTCACCGGCGTCTTGCCGACACCCACACTGTGGTTGAACAGCGGACCCAGGGTGGAGTGCAGGTGCGTGCCGCCCTTCTTGGCGAAGTTGCCCGTGAAGATCCACAGCAGCTTGTCCAGGTAGGAGCACAGCGTGCTGTTCGGGGCCTGCTGCACACCGAGGTCCTCGAAGACCGCAACGCTGCCGGCCGCCGCGATCCGCCGCGCCGCGGCGCGCAGCAGCTCGCCGTCGGCCCCGCTGCGCTCGGCGTAGTCGTCGATCGGGACCTCGCGCAGGACCTCGCGGACGGTGTCGGCCCCCAGCACGTGGTCGGCGAGAAACGTTTCGTCGCAGAGGTTCTCCTGCACCAGGACAGCGGCCAGGGCGGTCAGGCACCAGGCGTCCGCGCCGGGCTTTACCCGCAGGTGGAAGTCGGCCATCTTCGCGGTGTCGGTGACCACCGGGTCGATCACGATCATCGAGCGCCCCGGATACTTGGCGATCTCGTTGAGCACGGTGCGGGCCCGCGGGAAGCTCTGCGACATCCACGGGTTCTTGCCGACGAACACCGAGACCTCGGCATGCTCGAATTCGCCGCGGGTGTGCCCGCCGTAGAAGTGCGCATCCACCCACGCCTCGCCGGTCTTCTCCTGCGCCAGCGCGTTGGAGCGGTACCGGGAGCCAAGCGGCTTGAGGAAGGCGCTGCTGTAGGCGCCGCCGAGGTGGTTGCCCTGGCCGCCGCCGCCGTAGTAGAAGATCTTGTCCCCGCCGTGGTCCTCGGCGACGCGCTTGAAGCCCACCGCGATCTCGGCGATCGCGGTGTCCCAGTCGATCTCCTCGTAGCTGCCGTCCGCCCTGCGACGCAGCGGCGAGGTCAGCCGCGAGGGGGTGTTCTGGTAGTGGTCGAGGCGCAGCGCCTTGTTGCAGGTGTAGCCCTGCGACGCCGGGTGGTCCTTGTCGCCGCGAATCTTGGCCAGGTGCCTTCCTTCGGTCTGGACGACGATGCCGCAGTTGCACTCACAGAGGATGCAGGCGGTGGGCTGCCAGTCTCCGGACATGGTGGTGCTCCCTTCTAGCGGGCCCCGAGCAGGCCGCGCAACTGACGGTGGACGGCGTCGAGGGGCCCGATGTCCCGGGCGGCGCGGGCCAGCACGATCCCGCCCTCGAGGGCGGCGGTCGTCAGCACGGCGAGTTCCTTCGCCCGCCGGGCCGGGATCCCATCAGCGACCAGGCGGGCGGCGATCAGGCCGTTCCAGCTGTCGAAGGCTGCCGCGGCGCGGTCGATCATCGGGGAGCCGGCACCCGGTTCGCCGGCCTCCACGGCGACGGCGAGCACGGGGCAGCCGGCGCGGTAGTCGGTCTCGACGAGGTTCCTGCGGTAGAAGCGCACCATCCCGTCGAGCATGTCGATGCCGCTGGTCGCTTTGGCCATCCGGTCGGCGACGTAGTCGGCGGCCGAATCGACTGCCTCGCAGAGCAGTTGGTTACGGCCGCCGGGAAAGTAGTGGTAGGCCGAGCCGCGCGGCGCGCCGCTGTGCTCCAGCACGTCGGCGATCGCGGTGGGGTGGGCGCCGCGCTCGCGGATCAGCAGCGCGGCCGAGGCGACCATCCGGTCCCGGGGGCTCGTCACGCTTATGTATGTAACCATACATAAGCGCGGGGCACCAGTGTGGGCCCGGATTTGCGGCGGGGCGTCCTATGCCGGGTGGGCGTGGGCCTCGCCGAGGAGCACCCGAGTGACCCACTCGACGTGGTCCAGCGATTCGGCGAGGGTGAGCCGGCCGGTGAGCAGGCCGGTGAGTGCCGCGCTGAGTGCGGCGTTCAGCCCGAAGCTGACGTTGGCGAAGTTCTCCGGCGCAACACCGTTGAGGATTCGGTCGAACATCTCGCGGTTGTTGCGCTCCATCTGCTCGATCGCCGGCTGCACCTCGGGATCGGTGGACGTCATCGTCTGCAGCATCAGCGCCGTCATCGCCGGATTGCGATGGAAGGCGCGCTGGGCGCGGCGCAGGTAGTCCAGGACGACCGGCAGCGGGTCCTCGTCGGCCGGGGCGCCACCCGGCAGGATGCGACGGGTCAGGCGCTTCTGCCAGTCCTCCAACGCGGCGGCGAGCAGGTTCTCCTTCGAGCTGAAATAGCGATAGAGGGTGGCCAGCGCAACCCCGGAGCGCTGCGCGACATCGCGCATCTGGACCGCGTCCGCGCCGACCGCACCGATCAGCCCGATCACCTCTTCGATGACCTTGGCCCGGCGCACCAACTGGTCGCTGGTCATGTCCGCCAGTGCGACCGCATCGGTGGTCGCCCGCGCGGCCCGGGCACGCCCGCGGGGGGACTCCTCGACGGTCTCGACGGCGGAGACGGGCACGTTGATGGTGCGACCTCCTCAAGAACTCGCTTCTTACTGAATTCGAAGATCGTACGGCACTTGCCGTGCGGCGACGAGTTCTCCCAGCTAGTAATGTTGCAAATCCGGCGTTGTGGTAGAACGATGTTTCAGCAGAATGACTTCTGATCGGAGGACGCATGGCCGGACCCGTCGGTCTCCCGGTAATCGACACCATGATCGGATTTCCGCACGAGGGCTTCGACCAGTACGACTTCATCCGCAAGCAGACCAAGGACCGCGAGTCCAAGGAGAGCTTCGAGTTCCCGGTCGAGTACATGTTCAAGGACGTGCCGAAGGGGCTGCCGACCGACGACCCGGTCTCGCTACTGCTGCAGCAGATGGACCGCTTCGGCATCGAGAAGGCCGTGATCGGCGTCGGCGACGGCAACGCCAAGAAGGCACTCGAGATGTTCGGTGACCGGTTCGTCGCCTCCGGCGCGGTGTCGGATCCCAACGACGTGATGGGGTCGGTGGCGGCGATCCGGCGCGAGTACGAGGAATACGGCATCCGCGCGACGTCGGTGTTCCCGTCCGGCACCTTCCCCCAGGTGCCCATCGACGACCCCAAGATGTACCCGATCTACGCCACCTGCGTGGAACTGGGCATCCCGATATTCGTGTGCGCGGGCGTGCCCGGGCCGCGAATCCCGTTCAAACCGCAGGAAGTCTCGCGCATCGACATCGTGATGTTCGACTTCCCGGACCTGGTGTTCGTCACCCGGCACGGCTGCGAACCGTGGGAAGACCTCGCGGTCAAACTGATGCTGAAGTGGCCCAACCTCTACTACTCCACATCGGCGTTCGCGCCCAAGTACTACCCGAAGGCCATCGTCGACTACGCCAATTCGCGCGGCTCCGACAAGGTGCTCTACGCGGGCTACTTTCCGATGGGGCTGTCCCTGGAACGCATCTTCAGCGAGCTGCCCAACGTGCCGTTCAAGGACGAGGTGTGGCCGAAGTTCCTCTACGGCAACGCCGCCCGCATCCTCGGTTTGGAGAACTGACCCGGATGGCCCTGGCAATCACCACCGAGCAGGAGCAACTCGCCGACGCGGTGACGCAGTTCGCCGCACGGCACGCACCGTTGGACAAGACCCGAGCCGCATTCGACTCGATCGCGGCCGGCGAGTTGCCGTCCTGGTGGGAGGAGTTCACCGCACACGGCTTTGCGGCCGTGCACATCCAGGAGGAGTCCGGCGGTCAGGGCGGCACCCTGGCCGACATGGCATGCGTAGTCGAAGCCGCCGCGGCCGCGCTACTGCCCGGCCCGCTGCTGAGCACGGCGACGGCCGGTGCCGTGGCGGCCCTGGCCGGGCCCGCGGCCGCCTCGCTGCTCACCGATCTGGCGGCCGGCGCGACCGCGGCGGTCGTGCTGCCCGAACACTCGACCGTGCACGCGGTTCACGACGGCGACAGCTGGCGGCTCAACGGCTCGACCGGGACGACGCTGGGTATCTGCGCGGCACAACGCATTCTGGTGGCCGCACATGCGGGGGAGGGCGCCGATCTGTGGTTCGTCCTCGACGCCGGCTCCGGTTCCGGGCTCAGCGTCGAGCAACAGCGCGGCACCGACCTGAGCACCGACGTCGGCGTGCTGCACCTGGCCGACCACCGGGTGCCGGCGTCGGCGGTGCTTTCCGAGATCCCCACCGAGCGGGCACGGTGCGTCGTGGCGGCCCTCGCAGCCTGCGCCTCGGCAGGCGCCGTGCGACGCGGCGTCGAGATGGCGGTGGACTACATCCGCACCCGCGAACAGTTCGGCAAGCCGGTCGGCTCCTTCCAGGCGCTGCAGCACAAGGCCGCGGTGCTGCTGGTCAACTCCGAGATGGCCTCGGCGGCGGCCTGGGACGCGGTGCGGGCGATCGACGAATCGCTCGAGCAGCACCGGTTGGCCGCGGCGTCGGCCGCGGTGATGGCGGTGGCCGCCGGTCCCGATCTGACGCTCGATGCGCTGCTGATGTTCGGCGCGATCGGCTACACCTGGGAACACGACATGCACCTGTACTGGCGACGCGCCACCAGCCTGGCCGCGTCGCTGGGCCCCACGACGCAGTGGGAGCGCAGCGCCGGGGAGCTGTCCCGAACCTTGAAGCGTTCCACGGCGATTCACCTCGGCGACGTCGAATCGGAGTTCCGCGCCGGCATCGCCGAATTGCTCGACCGCGCCGCGAAGCTGCGCAACGAGACGCCCACCGACGACCGCCGCGCCCCCGGCCTCGCGCACGGTTCGCAGCGCGACCTGCTCGCCGACGCCGGACTGGTCGCCCCGCACCTGCCGCCGCCCTGGGGCCTGGGCGCGACGCCGGTGCAGCAGGTCATCATCACCGAGGAGTTCGACAAGCGGCCCGCGGTGACCCGGCCTTCGCTGAACATCGCGGAATGGATCCTGCCGACCATCCTGGACCGGGGCACCGACGCGCAACGCGAACGCTTCGCCGAGCCAATGCTGCGCGGGACCCAGCGCTGGTGCCAGTTGTTCAGCGAGCCGGGCGCCGGGTCGGACCTGGCGGCGCTGAGCACCCGGGCGCAGAAGGTCGACGGCGGCTGGATGATCAACGGCCACAAGATCTGGACGTCGTCGGCGCACGTCGCGCAGTTCGGCGCCATGCTGGCGCGCACCGATCCCGATGCGCCCAAACACCGCGGCATCAGCTACTTCCTGATCGACATGGCCTCGCCCGGCCTCGTCATCTCGCCGATCAAGCAGGCCAGCGGGCACGCGGATTTCAACGAGTGCTTCTTCACCGACGTCTTCGTCCCCGACGACATGCTGGTCGGGGAACCGGGCGAGGGCTGGGACCTGGCGATGGGGACCGTCGCCGTCGAGCGCACCGCAATCGGCAACTACGTCAACCTCGACCGGTCGGCGGCGCTGCGGCACCTTGCCGCGGTCGGCGGGCCGGACCACGACGCGACCGTGCGCGCGCTCGGGCAGATCGAGGCCCACACCACCGCGATCAAGGCCATGGTGCTGCGCGAGACGCTGCGCCTGGTCGAGGGTCAGAACGCCGGTCCGGCGTCGAGCATCGCCAAGTACGCGATGGTGTTGCTGCTGCGTCGGGCCGCGACCGCGACGCTGGGCCTGACCGGGCGGCTGGCGATGCTGGAGGACTCCGATCCGCCGGTGATCGGGCCCTACTTCGACATGCCGTCCGAACTCATCGGCGGCGGCACGGCCGAGATTCAGCTGACCATCATCTCCTCGATGATCCTGGGACTTCCCCGCAAGTAGGTATGAAAGGACACCCACGATGCCCGCTGAGCTTCCGTTCCGGTTCTTCGACTGTGACAACCACTACTACGAGGCCGAGGACGCCTTCACCCGCCACATCGACCCCAAGCTCAAGAAGCGCGCCATCCAGTGGGCGCAACTGGACGGCAAGCAACGGCTGATCGTCGGCGGGCGGGTGAACCGATTCATCCCGAACCCGACCTTCGACCCGGTCGGCAAGCCCGGTGCGCTGGACGAGTACTTCCGCGGCCGCAACCCGCGCGGGGCGGATCTGAACGCATTGTTCGGTGAGCTGGAGCCGATCCCGGCGGCCTACCGCAACCGCGATGCCCGGCTTGCCTTGATGGACGAGCAGGGCATGCAGGGGTGCATCATGCTGCCCACGCTTGGGGTCGGGATGGAACAGGCGCTGCTGCCCGACTTCGACGCGACCGTGGCGACGTTCCGCGCCTTCAACCGCTACCTCGACGACGACTGGGGATTCGCCTACCAGGAACGTATTTTCACCGCGCCCTACATCACGATGTGCCGCCCGGCCGAGGCCGTCCGCGAACTCGAGTGGGCGCTGGAGCGTGACGCCCGGTTCATCGTGATGATCCCCGGCCCGATCACCACCGAGGTCGGCATGCGCCCGCCCGGCGATCCGATGTTCGACGAATTCTGGCAGCTGGCAAACGATTCCGGGATCACCGTGTGCTACCACTCCGGTGAGACCTACTACTCGAAGTTCATGCCGGC
>JAGQTW010000016.1 GCA_020438785.1 Mycobacterium sp.
GCCGATGCCCTTGATCGCGACGATCTGCCCGTTGCCCAGCGCGGCCACCGCGGCGCCGATCGGGTCGTCGAAGGCAGGGCCGGTGGCGTCGGCGGTGCGCCAGGCCAGGCGGGGGCCGCAGTCCGGGCAGGCGACGGTCTGGGCGTGGAACCGGCGATCCAGCGGGTCGTGGTACTCCGCCGCGCAGGCCGCGCACATCGGGAAACCGGACATCGTGGTCGTCGGCCGGTCATACGGGAGGTCGGTGATCACCGTGTAGCGCGGGCCGCAGTTGGTGCAGGTGATGAAGGGATGCCCGAACCGCCGATCGGCGGGATCCCGCATCTCGCGAAGACAGTCCGCGCAGGCGGCGACATCGGGCGGCACCAGGGTCCGGGCGGTGTCGGCGCCGCGGCTGTCGACGATCTCGAAAACCCTGTCGCCCTTGGCATCCAGCGGTGTCATTCGCAGGGTGTGGATGTGCGCCATCGGCGGGGGGCGGTCCTCGATGGCCGCGACCGCCGCGTCGACGTCGGCGGCCGGGCCCTCCAACTCAGCGTGCACCGACCCGGCGTCGTTGTAGACGAAGCCGCTGAGCCCATGCTCGGCGGCGATCCGCGCGACCGCCGGGCGGAATCCGACGCCCTGCACCACCCCGGTGATGTCGAGGCGCACCCGGCGCAGGGGTAGAAAGGTGCTCATGAACCTCCTGAGCGAGAACACAGCCACCCGTGGCGGTGGGCTGTCCGCGCGGGTAGGTGGCTCCCACGCTAGTCCGGCACGGCAATGACCACAATCACAGATCCGCACCAAAACCGTGCGCTTTTCCGCCCGGAATCGCCCGGGGCCGCGGCGCCGTGCCCGGTAGGGTGCAAACCTGCTCGGTCGGGGCGGAAAGAGGCGAAAGGTCTGGTGGGCGACGGTGCATGAGTTGTCGCTGTGCCAGGCGATCGCCGGGGTGGTCAGGCCCTACGCCGAGGGCCGGCGGGTCGACGTGGTCCGCGTCCAGGTCGGCGCCCTGCGACAGGTCGTCCCGGAGTCATTGTCGTTCTGCTGGAGCATGGTCCGCGAGCACGAGAACATGCCCGGGGCGGAACTCGAGCTCGAGTTCGTCACCGCCGAGGTGCGCTGCCGCGGCTGTGGGCAGCAGTCGGAGATCGCCTCGCGGTGGTCGGTGTGCTGCCCGCAGTGCGAGAGTGCCGATGTGGAGGTGCTCCGGGGCAACGAGTTCCTGGTCACCTCCCTCGACGTGTCCTGAGTCAACAGCGAAAGGTCCTCACATGGGTCGATTTCATCGTCACGATGACGGCACCGTGCACGCCCACGATCACGACGAGCACGATCATGCCCACGATCACGGTGACCACAGCGGCTACGACACCGGCTCGCAGCGCATCGAGGTGCTCGAGTCGATCTTCGCCGAGAACGACACCCGCGCCGACATCAACCGCACGGCCTTCGAGGCGAACGGGATCCGGGCCCTGAACCTGATGAGCTCACCGGGCTCGGGCAAGACCACCGTGCTGGCGGCAACGCTCGACGAACTGGCCGGCGACATCGCCGTCGGCGTCATCGAAGGCGACATCGCCACCGACATCGACGCCGCCCGCCTGGGCGGCCGGGGCGCACAGATCTCGCTGCTCAACACCGCCAACGGGTTCGGCGGCGAGTGTCACCTGGACGCCCCGATGGTCAATCGGGCCCTGCAGGGCCTGGACCTGGCCGGCCTCGACCTGGTCATCATCGAGAACGTCGGGAACCTGGTCTGCCCCGCGGAGTTCGACGTCGGGGAGCACGCCAAGGCGATGGTCTACTCGGTGACCGAGGGTGAGGACAAACCGCTGAAGTACCCGGTGATGTTCCGTTCGGTCGACGTGGTGCTGCTGAACAAGATCGACCTGGTGCCGCATCTGGACGTCGACGTGGACACCTACATCGCCCATGTGCGCCAGGTGAATCCGAGTGCGACCATCCTGCCGGTCAGCGCGCGCACCGGCGAGGGCATGCCCGCCTGGTTCGAGTGGGTCCGGAAGTTCACCGGAACGAAGTCCTGAGTCCCCGCGGCCTTGAAATTAACGCGGGCGCAATCCCATCGGCGAGCGTTGACAACGTCGTGAGCACGGAGTAGACCCAGAAACAGCGCCGCGCAAGTGGGCCGGGGGTCGGCTCCGGCGACGCAGGGACGGTTGGGGTTCCGTCCCGGAAAGCTGCGAAATGCCGACGGAAGCAGCAGTCCAAGCGGAAGAAACTCTGATCCACGTTCTGTGGATCAACGCGGGCCTCAGTTGCGACGGTGATTCGGTGGCGTTGACTGCCGCCACCCAGCCCAGCGTCGAAGAGATCGCCCTCGGTGCGCTGCCGGGCCTGCCGAAGGTCGCCGTGCACTGGCCGCTCATCGATTTCGAATGTGGTCCCAACGGCGGCGCCGACGACTTCCTGGAGTGGTTCTTCCGGGCCGACCGCGGCGAGCTCGAACCGTTCGTATTGGTGGTCGAGGGGTCGATTCCCAATGAACAGCTGCACGGTGATGGTTACTGGTGCGGGTTCGGCAACAATCCGGCCACCGGTCAGCCGATGACCACGAGCGAATGGCTCGACCGGCTCACACCGAAGGCCACCGCGGTGGTGGCGGTGGGAACCTGCGCCACCTACGGCGGGATCCACGCGATGGCCGGCAATCCCACCGGTGCGATGGGCGTTCCCGACTATCTTGGCTGGGACTGGAAGAGCAAGGCCGGCATCCCGATCGTGTGCGTGCCGGGCTGCCCGATCCATCCCGACAACCTGTCGGAGACATTGACGTATCTGCTCTACATGGCGACCGGGCAGGCCCCGATGATCCCGCTCGACGACGCGCTGCGTCCGCAGTGGCTGTTCGGCCAGACCGTGCACGAGGGGTGCGATCGGGCCGGCTACTACGAGCAGGGTGATTTCGCAACCGAGTACGGCTCACCCAAGTGCATCGTGAAACTCGGGTGCTGGGGCCCGGTCGTGAAATGCAATGTGCCCAAACGGGGTTGGATCAACGGCGTCGGGGGGTGTCCGAACGTCGGCGGTATCTGCATCGGATGCACCATGCCCGGTTTCCCGGACAAGTTCATGCCGTTCATGGACGAGCCACCGGGCGGCAAGTTGTCCACCACGGCGTCGGGACTGTACGGATCGGTGATCCGCAACCTGCGCCAGATCACCGGCCGCACGGTCGACAAGGAGCCGCGCTGGCGGCACAAAGGCAAGGAACTCACCACCGGCGCACGGCGCACCTGGTAGCCGACGGCGACAATCGAGGGGATCAATCGATGACGACGATCATTCCCGAGCCCTCCCAGATCAAGAACGATCCCGGCTCCCTCGTCGAGATGGCGTGGGACCCGATCACCAGGATCGTGGGCAGCCTCGGCATATACACCAAGATCGACTTCGAGAACCGTGAGGTCGTCGAGTGCCACAGCACCTCGTCGATCTTCCGCGGCTACTCGCTGTTCATGAAGGGCAAGGACCCCCGCGACGCGCATTTCATCACCAGCCGGATCTGCGGGATCTGCGGCGACAACCACGCCACCTGCTCGTGTTACACGCAGAACATGGCCTACGGGGTACAGCCACCCCACCTCGGGGAGTGGCTGATCAACCTTGGTGAAGCTGCGGAATACATGTTCGACCACAACATCTTCCAGGAGAACCTGGTCGGCGTCGACTACTGCGAGAAGATGGTCGCAGAGACCAACCCGAGCGTGCTGGCCAAGGCGGAGAACACCGAAGCGCCGCAGGCCGGCGCGCACGGCTACCGCACCATCGCCGACATCATGCGCGCACTAAACCCGTTCACTGGCGAATTCTACCGGGAGGCCCTGCAGGTCAGCCGGTACACCCGGGAGATGTTCTGCCTCATGGAAGGCAGGCATGTCCATCCGTCGACGTTGTATCCGGGAGGCATCGGGACGACGGCCACCATCCAGTTGATGACCGACTACCTGACCCGGCTGATGCGCTACGTCGAGTTCATGAAGAAGGTCGTCCCGATGCACGACGACCTGTTCGACTTCTTCTACGAGGCGCTGCCCGGCTACGAGAAGGTCGGACTGCGCCGCACGCTGCTCGGCTGCTGGGGGTCGTTCCAGGATCCCGAGGTGTGCAACTTCTCCTATCGCGACATGGAGCGTTGGGGTCGCAGGATGTTCGTCACCCCAGGCATCGTGGTCGACGGCAATCTCGTCACCACCTCGCTGGTCGATATCAATCTCGGGATCCGAATCCTGTTGGGCCACTCCTACTATGAGGACTGGACCGATCAGGAGATGTTCGTCAAGACCGATCCGCTGGGCAACCCGGTGGATCGCCGGCATCCGTGGAACCAACACACCAACCCGCGACCACAGCGGCGCGACTTCGACGAGAACTACAGCTGGGTGATGTCACCACGCTGGTTCGACGGCACCGATCACCTCGCCCTGGACACCGGTGGCGGGCCGTTGGCCCGGTTGTGGTCGACCGCGTTGGCCGGACTGGTCGACATCGGCTACGTCAAGGCCACCGGCAACAGTGTGCGGATCAGCTTCCCGAAGACTGCGCTCAAGGGCCCGGTCGAGTTGGAGTGGAAGGTTCCGGTCCACGGCAGCAACACCATCGAACGCAACCGCGCCCGGACCTACTTCCAGGCCTACGCGGCTGCCTGCGCGCTGCACTTCGCCGAGAAGGCGCTGGTGGAGATCCGCGCCGGGCGGACCAAGACGTGGGAGCGCTTCGAGGTGCCGGACGAGGGCATCGGCTGCGGCTTCACCGAGGCGGTGCGCGGAGTGCTCAGCCACCACATGGTGATCCGGGACGGCAAGATAGCCAACTACCATCCCTATCCACCGACCCCGTGGAACGCCAACCCGCGGGACAGTTACGGCACCCCCGGCCCCTACGAGGATGCGGTGCAGGGCCAGCCGATCTTCGAGGAGAACGACCGGGAGAACTTCAAGGGCATCGACATCATGCGCACGGTGCGCAGTTTCGATCCGTGCCTGCCGTGCGGCGTGCACATGTATCTCGGCGAAGGCAAGTCGCTGGACAAGCTGCATTCACCCACCCAGACCCTGACCGGCGAGTGAACCCGTGGGCGCCGACGAGGTCGCGGATTCGCACTGGCGCTCGGCGGGTGAGCGAATCCAGTCGCTGATCGGGGCCTGTGCGGCCGACGGCCCCGCCGCGCAGGCCCGCGCCGAGGAATTGGTGCGTGAGGTGATCGAGCTGTACGGCGCCGGGCTCACCAGGATCATCGCCGCAATTGACGATCGAGTGCTGGCCGACCGACTCGCCGCCGACGACTTGGTCGGCAGCCTGCTACTGGTGCACGGTCTGCACCCACACGGCGTGGCCGAGCGGGTGGCCCGGGCCCTGGATGCCGTGCGACCCTACCTGAGTTCGCACGGCGGCGACGTCCGGCTGCTCGGCATCGACAACAGCGTTGTGCGGCTTGCGTTTTCGGGCAGCTGCCGCAGTTGCCCGTCCTCGGCGGTGACCCTCGAGCTTGCGGTGCAGGATGCGGTGCGCGCCGCGGCGCCCGAAATTCGGTCCGTCGAGGCGGTCGCGATGCAGGCCGGGCCGGTGATCCCCGCCGACGCACTGCTATCGCGGGTGCGCACCGACCGCCACCAACCCACGACCTGGTGCGCCGCACCGGAGCTGGACGGGCTCCGCCCCGGCGAGGTGGCCGGGTTCGTTGCCGGTGACACCGCGGTACTGGCCTGCCGGGTCGAGGACGCGGTGCTGGCCTACCTCGACCGCTGTCCTGATTGCACCGGTTCGCTGGCCGGGGCGTCGCTGACCGGGGCGGTGCTTCGCTGCCCACGCTGCCACGCCCGCTTCGACGTGGTGCACGCCGGCACCGGGATCGGAGGCACCGTCGGCCACCTCCGGCCGGTGCCGGTCCTGGCGCGCGACGGCGTGCTCGCCATGGCGGTTCCGGCGATGGAGGCCTTCGCATGACGTCCACGCTCGACGTCCTGGCCGGGATCCGGGCCCGCACCCCGGCCGGCGAACCGACCGGTGAGCGCTGCGAGATGTGCGCCGACCCGATGGGTGGCGAACACCAGCACGTGGTGAACATCGCCGGCCGCCAACTGATGTGTGTGTGCCGGGCGTGCTATCTGCTGTTCACCGACACCAGTGCGAACCTGCGTTACCGTGCGGTGCCCGACCGCTTCCTGTCGTTACCCGATTTCGGGCTCGGTCGCCGGGAGTGGGAGGCGCTGCAGATCCCGGTCGGGGTGGCGTTCTTCTTCCGCAATTCCGCACTGGAGCGCACCGTGGCGTTCTACCCGGGCCCGGCCGGCGCCACCGAATCCGAACTGGACATCGCGACCTGGGCTGCGGTGAGCCGTGACCCTCGGGTGGGTCTGCTCGCCGACGATGTCGAGGCCCTGCTGGTGCGGCTACCCGATGACACCGACGAGCCGGCATGCTTTCTGGTGCCGATCGACGCCTGTTACGAGTTCGTCGGCGGACTTCGCCTGCTGTGGCGCGGATTCGACGGCGGCGCGCAGGCCCGCGACTTCATCGACGGATTCTTCGCCGGCGTCGCCGAGCGCAGCGTCGTGCAGCTGCCATGACCACGGCTCAGCCGGACGTGACGTTCAGCGTGCTGGACGTCATCCCGGAGCGGTACGCGGTGTCCCCGACCCTGTTGGCGCATCTCGCGGTCGCGTACCCCGGTGACGAGCCCATCCACGCGATCGCACTGCGCTGCCAGATCCGTATCCAGCCGCTGCGGCGCGGCTACAGCGACGCCGAAGCGGTCGGACTGCTGGAACTGTTCGGCCCCCGGGAACGGTGGGCGAGCACCCAACAGAGCTTTCCGTGGCAGCATGCCATCACGTTGGTGCCGGGGTTCACCGGCAAAACCCAGGCGACACTGCCCCTGCCGTGCACCTACGACCTGGAAGTGGCCGCCGCCAAGTACTTCCATGCGTTGCGGGGCGGGACCATCCCGCTGCAGTTCCTCTTCAGCGGGACGATCTTCGGCAGCGGCGAGCAAGCCCTGCAGGTACGGCCGGTCTCCTGGAACTGCGAGGACCATTACGACATGCCGGTTGCCGTGTGGCGGGATCTGATCGCGCTGCACTACCCGAACTCGGGCTGGGTACGGCTGAGCCACGCCAGCATCGCCGCGCTGCGCGAGTTCAAGTCCCGTAACGGCCTGCTCGACCTCGACGACGTGATCAGGGCGCTGATGCACGCCACTCGGAGGCCGGTGCCGTGACAACGGCCTGGGAGCAGGTCCGCGCCGTGGCAGACACGGTGCTCTACGAGGGGTACCTGCTCTACCCGTACCGGGCGTCATCCCGGAAAAACCAGTGCCGCTGGCAGTTCGGCGTGCTCGGGCCACCCGGTGCCGCCGAGGCGGGAGTCGGCGAGGAAGCCACGCTGGAGGCCGGCTTCCTCATCGAGGACGGCCGGACCCTGACCCTGATCGTGCGCTTTCTGCAGCTGCAGCGCCGCCGGGTGCTGCGCGGAGACCCACGACTCGGACTGGTTCCGGTCGAGGAGCTCGTCACCCCCGCCGGCACCTGGCTGACCTGGGACGAGGCGGTCGAGCGCGAGATAGCGCTCGAACCGCTGAACCTGGCCGATTCGCGACGCTCCTGGACGCTGCCGTTCACGGCGCCCTGCGGCACGGACGTCGAGGAGATCGCAGGCGGCCAGCTGGTACGCATCCGCCGGGAGTTGCGCGGCACGGTCAGCGTCGAGGCGGCGACCGATGGCGGCATGCAGCGCCTGCGGGTCACGGTCGCCAACACCGGCGTGCCGGCGGCGGACCGGGACGAGGCGATCGCCACCTCGCTGATCGGCACACACCTCATCGCCGCCGTGACGGGAGGGCATTTCGTCTCGCTGGTAGACCCGCCACCGGGCGCCACCGCCGCGGCGGCGCGCTGCCGGCAGCGTCGGTGCTTTCCGGTGCTGGCCGGGCCGCCGGATGTGGACGACCTGCTGCTGATCTCGCCGATCATCCTCTACGACCATCCGGCGGTCGCCGAACAGAGTGATGGCGCCCTGTACGACTCGACCGAGATCGACGAGATTCTCACGCTTCGGGTGATGACGATGACGGACCAGGAGAAGCTTCAGGCACGGGCCACCGACGCGAGGGCCGCCGCGATCATCGACCGCTGCGACGCGATGTCGCCGGAGGCGATGCAGCGGCTGCACGGGGTGCTTCGCGACCCGCACGCCACCGACGCCTGGTGGGATCCCGATGCCGACCGAGCGGTCGACCCGGAGTCGGACACCGTCACCGTCGACGGTGTCGCGGTCGCACGCGGCAGCCGGGTGCGGCTGCGACCCGGTCGGTGCGCCGACGCCCAGGACATCTTCGTCGCCGGCCGCACGGCACGGGTCGCCGCGGTACATCAGGACGTCGACGGCAACACCCACATCGCGGTGGTCGTTGAGGACGACCCGGCCGCCGAGCTGCATGACTGGTACGGCCGCTATCTGTACTTCGCGCCCGAGGAGGTCGAGCCCCTCGGCACCGAACAACCGAGCCCGGAAGGGAGGCCGAAATGGAGGTCATAGGGTGGATTGCCACGATCGCAGTGGCGCTGGTCGTCCTGGCCGGCGTGCTGATCGGCGTCCGATCGATACCCGACATTCAGCGGTACATGCGGATGCGGCACATGTAGTGGCCGTGACCGCGCGCACCCTGGTGGCCGGTGTCGGCAACATCTTTCTCGGTGACGACGGCTTCGGCCCCGAGGCGATCCGCCACCTCGGACATCACTACGACGGTGATGACGGCGTTCGGGTCGTCGACTACGGCATCGGCGGTATGCACCTGGCCTACGATCTGCTGGAGGACTGGTCGGCGCTCATCATCGTCGATGCTCTCCCGGACCGCGGGTCGCCCGGATCGCTACACGTGTTTGAGGCCGACCACGAATCGCTGTGTGCCGAAGCGGTTTTGGACGCGCACGGCATGGACCCCGGCGCGGTGTTCGCCAGCCTGCGCGCGCTCGGCGGCACCCTCCCCCGGTCACTCGTCATCGGATGTGAGGCACTCGACACCGCCGAGGGTATCGGCCTGAGCCCACCCGTGCGTGCGGCACTGCCCGCCGCCGTCCGGGCGATCCGGCACGCCGTCGCTACGGTGCGGGAGGCGTGAACCGATGTGCCTCGGCATACCCGGTCAGGTGGTCGCGATGATGAGCGGGTACGGCGGACAACTGGTGCTCGTGGACGTCGCCGGTGAACAACGCCCGGTGAACATCGGCATGTTGCCCGATGAGACGTTCGACGCGGGCGACTGGGTGATCATCCACATGGGGTTCGTGGTGGAGAAGACCGATGCGCAGGGCGCCGCGGCCGCGATGGCGGGGCTGCGCCTGATGGGCAGCGGACTCGACGAGGACCCGTGAGTATCGCGCCCGCCGGCTGGGAATTGTTCGCCCGCTTCGCCTTTCCTCCCAACGAACTCGGCTACTGCGGTCCGCCGGACGCCTCGGTCCTGCTCCGCGGGGCCGCCCGCCACGAGATCGCCGACCATGCGGCCGGTTTCGACGGCGCCTGGCCTTACCTCGAGGAGATCGCGGCCGCGATCGGAGCCGGTGACCCACTCGAGGACGAGGTGGTGCGCAGCTACTGGATCGGCGGCCCGCAACTGGCAGCCGTCGACGGAACCACGCTGGCCCGCCGGTTGCGCTCGGCCTTCGCCGACCAGCCCACCGGGGTGCTCGACAAAGTCGACAAAGCGCTGGCCCACCACAGCTTTCACGTGTTCGCGGTCTATCCGTGGGTGCGGTTCCTCGACGTCGACCCGTCGACACCGCTGCGCATCCTGCAGGCCTGCCGCATCCGCTGGGGCGTCGTGGACAGCGTCGCGGAGGAACAGGTCGTCATGACGTCACGGCCGCTGCAGCTCGCCGACGGGGCCCTGGCCCTGGGTGAGCCCACCGCAGAATCGGTGCGCTGGAGCCGGGACGGCACCTCGCTGGCACCGATCCCCCGGCCGGGTGACATCGTCGCCGCCCACTGGCACTGGGTCTGCGGCACCCTCGACGCCGACGACGCCGCCGACCTGGAGCGGGCCACCGTTGCGGCGCTCAGCACGGTCAACTGCGCGCGAACGTGGCACCGGATGCTCAGTCGAAATGCCTGAGTCCCGGCCAGAGCTGGGCCCAGTCTCCGCGCGGTTGCCCGCATAGATAGATCGCGGCGCCGCCGGCCTTCTCGGCGTTGTCCACACCGTCCGGCGGGCGGATGTCGGCGATCTTGCGGACCTCGGCCCAGAACCGTTCCAGATAACCGGGCTTGAACCGTCCGGCGCACAGTACGGAGTCGGGGCGGCCCGGCGGCGGACCCCACAGCGCGTAGTTGTTGTGGCCGCTGTAGACGGCGCGGTCGACGCCGGCGGCCGGTCCGAGGATACTCAGCGCCCCGGCCTCGCCGTAGTTGCCGGTGAAGATCGGCACCGCCGGCGGCAGCG
>JAGQTW010000235.1 GCA_020438785.1 Mycobacterium sp.
CGGCGCGGTGACCGTGGTGGCCGAACGGATGGGCCGGATCTCGATGAAGGTCGGCTCCCGCTCGCGGGACTTCCGGTGAGCGTCCTTCCCGCGACAGTGCGTGTCGGTTCGGGTACACGCCGATCGGGCTGACATCTGGCGCACGCTCGCAGCTGGGCCGTCGGAGACTTCCTGGGTCAATCCGGTCGCCATCTACCCGAATGTAATCTCCTGACATGACACTCGATCTGACCGTTGATGAACTCCTGACCACCACCAGATCGGTGCGCAAGCGACTCGACTTCGACCGTCCGGTGCCCCGCGAGGTGCTGATGGAGTGTCTCGACCTAGCACTGCAGGCGCCGACCGGATCCAACGCCCAGGGCTGGCAGTGGGTGTTCGTCGAGGACCCGGCGAAGAGGAAGGCACTGGCCGAGATCTACCGGACCACCGCGACGCCCTACCTCGGGATGCCCAAGCCGCAGCGTGGCGACATCCGCGACCAACAGATCGACGCGGTGCTCAACTCGGCGATGTACCTCAACGAGAACCTGGAGAAGGCCCCGGTCTTCCTGATCCCGTGTCTGGAGGGCCGTCCGGAACGCATGGACGCCGGCACCCAGGCCTCCTTCTGGGGATCGCTGCTGCCCGCTGTGTGGAGCTTCATGCTGGCGTTGCGCTCCCGCGGGCTGGGCTCGGCGTGGACCACGCTGCACCTGATCGGTGACGGCGAGAAGCAGGCCGCCGAGCTGCTCGGCATTCCGTACGAGCAATACACCCAGGGCGGGTTGTTCCCGGTGGCCTACACCAAGGGCACCAGCTTCAAGCCGGCCAACCGATTGCCGGCCGACCAGCTGACCCACTGGGACAGCTGGTAGTCAGACGCTTCCGGTGAACCCGTGCTGCCGCCACGCCTCGTAGGCGGCGACCGCGGCGGCATTGGACAGGTTCAGCGATCGCCGGCCGGCCAGCATGGGGATGCGCACCTGTTCGGTGATGTGCGGGTCGGCCAGCGTCGCGTCGTCCAGCCCGGTGGGTTCGGGACCGAACAGCAGGACGTCACCGGGTTGGTAGCCGATGTCGGCGAAGGAGCGACCGGCGTGCGCAGTGAACGCGAACACCCGGGCCGGCCCGATCGCCGACCACGCCGCCTCCAGTGACGGGTGCACCGTCACCGAGGCCAGATCGTGGTAGTCCAGACCGGCCCGGCGCAGCTTGGGTTCGGACAGGTCGAAACCCATCGGCTCCACCAGGTGCAGTTCGCAACCGGTGGCGGCCACCATCCGGATCGCGTTGCCGGTGTTCGGCGCGATCCGCGGGGAGAAGAACACGATGCGGAACAAGGCGTCTCAGCCTCGCGCGGATCGGCCGAGTCGGTGGTCGAGATGGGCTCGCACCGTCGGCCACTCGGGGGCGATGATGCTGTAGACGCAGGTATCCCGCAGTGAACCGCGTGCCTGCGGATGCACATTGATCTGATGGCTGCGCAGCACGCCGTCGAGCTTGGCGCCGAGCCGTTCGATGGCGTGGCGGCTGGCGTGGTTGAAGAAATGCGTGCGGAACTCCACGGCGATGGCGCCGAGATCCTCGAACGCGTGCGCCAGCAGCAGCCGCTTCGCCTCGGTGTTGAGGGCCGTTCGCTGAACGCTGCGCCGGTACCAGGTCGAACCGATCTCCAGTCGGCGATTCGCCGCGTCGATGTTCATGTAGGTGGTCATCCCCACCGCGCGGCCGCTGTCGGGTTCGACCACCGCGAAGGCGCACATGCTGCCACGGGCCTGTTCGTCGAGCCGGCGTTGGATTTCCCCGCGCATCTGATCCGGGTTGGGGATCAGCGTGTACCACAGCTGCCACAGTTCGCCGTCGCGGACGGCGTCGCAGAGGTCGTCGTGATGGTCGGGCGCCAGCGGCTCGATCCGTACGTGAGCACCCGCGAGAGTGATTGGCGTCGCCCATGCATTCACCCGCCCAACATACGGGCTGCGTTGTGACTGCCATACTCGACCGGTGCCGCACTGGGTCGATCGGGAGTTCGTCGGCCAGGACTTCCGCGACGAGGACCTCGCCGGCCTGCGCACCGAACGGGCGGTGTTCACCGAGTGCGACTTCGGCGGCGCCGACCTGGGCGAGTCGGTACACCAGGGGTCGGCCTTCCGCAACTGCCGATTTCTGCGAACGGTGCTGTGGCACAGCACATTCCGCAACTCGAGTCTGCTGGGCTCGACGTTCGAGGACTGCCGGTTGCGACCGATCGTGTTCGACGAGGTCGACTTCACCCTCGCGGTGCTCGGCGGGGCGGATCTGCGCGGGGTCGACCTGTCCGGGTGCCGGTTGCGGGAGACCGGACTGGTGGGTGCCGACCTGCGCAAGGCGGTGCTGCGTGGGGCGGACCTGTCCGGCGCGCGCACCAACGGCCTGCGCCTGGAGCAGGCCGACCTACGCGGCGCCCGCATCGACGCCACGTTGTGGACGACGGCGGCCTGCCGCGGCGCGCGCATCGACGTCGCGCAGGCGCTGGCCTACGCCGTGGCGCACGGCCTCGACGTGTCGGGGGAGTGAGAGCCTTCCAGGCCTGAGCCACCGGCGGCGGCCCCGGGCCCACCCACCTCGACAGTCGAGTAACCCAGCCCGATGTAGACGCACACGATCAGCGTCATCACCGCGGCCAACGTGATGTCGGCCCGGGTGCGGCGCAGCAGCAGCCCGGTCAGGCCGCCCGCGGCCAACAGGCACTGGAACAGCAGATCGAAGTCCAGGCCGCGCTGCCCGATCACGAAGCTGTGCACCAGGTTGATCGCGACCGTCCCGATCAGCACGCCGAAGAACACCGGCCGGACCCGGCCGAACGCCGCCTCGGGATCGTGCTGCGGGTCGAGGTCGGACTGCGGCAGCAGGAACGACATCACCAGGATGCCCGAGGGGACCGCGAGGAAGGCCAGCAGTCCCAGCACCGAGATCTCCTCGGTGTGCACGGCGTACCGCACCGCCAGCCATACCTGCACGATGGAGGCCAGCAGGAAGGCCTGCCAGAGCACCGCCGGTGCGAACGGGCGACGGGTTCCGTGCCGCCAGTCCCGCACCGTGACCGCCAACTCCTGCAGCACCCGGCCGAACGCCATGCCGAGGATGACGGTGTAGAAGAACCACATCCGGCGATGATGACACGGCCTACACCGGATCGATGGCGTCGGCCATTGCGTTGAGTCAGAACTCCGGTACGTCGTCACTCGCACTTTGTGGGCGTGGGTGCTGACTCAACGCAATGACGCCCGGGCTCGTCACGCGCTCTTCAGCCGGATCTTCCACCGCACGAACGTGAGGTACCCGACGCACAACACGCCGAGCATCGCCATGTCGAACCACCACGCCGACGCGGTGTGTTCCCAGTGCCGGTCCTTGGGGGTGAGCGGGCCGGGCACCAGCTTGATCAGGTCGACGGTGGAGGCCGACGCGGCGAAGCCCCAGCGGGCCGGGGTCAGCCAGGACAGCTGGTCGAGCACCAGCCGGTCGGTCACCGGGATCATGCCGCCGGAGAACACCAGCTGGCTCATGACGGCGACCACCAGCAGCGGCATGATCTGCTCGTTGGACTTGGCCATCGCCGAGAGGGCCAGACCCACCATCGCGGCGGTGACCGTCGTCGCCGCCATCACCACGAACAGCTCCAGCGTGGGGCCCAGGAACGTCAGCGAACCCTGCGTCGGCGAGCCCTTGCCCGCGACGGTGATCGCCGTGACGATCGTGGACTGCACGACCGCGAACGCCGCGTAGATGCACACCTTCGCCAGCAGATACGCCGTCGTCGACAACCCGACGGCCTGTTCGCGGCGGAAGATCGCCCGCTCGCCGATCAGGTCGCGCACCGTCAGCGCGGTGCCCATGAAGATCGCGCCGACGTTGAGCAGCACCAGGATCTGGCCGGGCTCGTTGGGGGCGTTGCCCATCGGGTCGGGCACCCCGAAGCCCACGGTGCCGGGCACCGACAGCGACAGCACGCCCATGATGAACGGCAGCAGCGCCAGGAACGCGAAGTAGCCGCGGTCGGAGATGATCAGCCGCATCTGCCGGCGCGCGATCGTGGAGAACTGGCGCAACAGGCTGGTGTGGGTGGGCTCGCCGATGTCCGACGGCTGCTCCTGCGGGGGCGGCGGCGGCGTCGGCCCGGTCAGGGCGAGGTAGCGCTGGTTGGCGCCGTCGGGGTCGCTGGCCACACTGCTGAAGATGTCGGCCCAGTTGGTGGTGCCCATCGCCGGGCCGATCTGGCCGGGCGGGCCGCAGAACGCGGTCTTGCCGCCGGGCGCCAGCAACAGCACCTGATCGCACACGTCGAGATAGGTCAGCGAGTGGGTGACCACCAGCACCACGCG
>JAGQTW010000236.1 GCA_020438785.1 Mycobacterium sp.
TCGTCGGCGATCGTCACGGCGGCGTCGAGGATGCGTTCCACCGTCTGCCGGCTGCGGGCCTGCACGGGTGCCCGCCGCGGAATGGCGACTGTGGTCATCTGCGTCCTCGTTTCCGAAATTTTTTGCGACCCCTTGACAGCGGTCCGCAAAACTATAACACTATTCGCGTTACAGTTTCTACCCCCGAACCGGAGAGTGCTCGATGACCGTCACCACGCTCAACCAGGCCCGTCCGAAGCAGCCGCTGAGCGGCCACGTCGATGTGCTGATCGTCGGCGCCGGCATCTCCGGCATCGGTATGGGCCACTACCTGGTGAACAACCTGCCGGGCAAGACGTTCGCGATCGTCGACGGCCGCGACACCATCGGCGGCACCTGGGACCTGTTCAAGTACCCGGGCATCCGGTCGGACTCCGACCTGCACACCTTCGGCTACGAGTTCAAGCCGTGGACGTCGGACAACGCCATCGCCGACGCGCACGAGATCATGGACTACCTGTACGAGGTCATCGACGAGGACAGCCTCGCCCGCCGGATGTACCTGGAGCACAAGGTGATCCGCGCCGACTTCGACTCCCGGACCGCGCAGTGGACCGCGACCGTGGAGCATGACGGCAAGCAGTTCGACGTGACCTGTGACTTCCTGTTCGGCGCGACCGGCTACTACGACTACGCGCAGGGGCACGCCCCGCACTTCGAGGGCCAGGAGGACTTCGCGGGTGAGATCGTGCACCCGCAGTTCTGGCCGGAGGACCTGGACTACCAGGGCAAGCAGGTCGTCGTGATCGGCTCGGGCGCGACGGCGGTCACGCTGATCCCGGCGATGGCCGACGACACCGCGCACATCACCATGCTGCAGCGCTCGCCGTCCTACGTGATGCCGCTGCCCAAGCAGGACCCGATCGCCAACGGCCTGCGCAAGGTGCTGCCCGACACGGTGGCCTACCGCGTCACCCGGAGCATCAACAAGGGCCGGCAGCGCCTGATCTACGGCGCCAGCCAGCGCTACCCCAAGCAGGTGCGCCGCATCATCCGCGCGCTGAACGTCAAGGCGCTACCCGAGGGCTATGACGTCGACACCCACTTCAATCCCAAGTACAACCCGTGGGATCAGCGGATGTGCGCGGTGCCGGATTCCGATCTGTTCACGGCGATCTCGCAGGGCAAGGCCGAGGTGGTGACCGATCAGATCGAGCGCTTCACCAAGACCGGCATCCTGCTGAAGTCCGGCCGCGAACTGCCCGCCGACATCATCGTCACCGCAACGGGTCTCAAGCTGCTGCCGTTCGGCGGCATCCAGGTTTCGGTCGACGGGCAGGTCAAGAACCCGCACGACAGCCTGGTCTACAAGAGCTTCATGCTCTCCGACATCCCGAACATGGCGTTCGCGTTCGGCTACACCAACTCGTCGTGGACGCTGAAGGTCGACCTGGTGTGCGAGCACCTGTGCCGCCTGCTGGCCTACATGGACCGGCACGGCTACAGCACCGTGGTGCCGGTCGTCGACAACCCGATGATCGAGAAGCGCCCGATGCTGGACTTCCCGGCCGGCTACATCATTCGCGCGATCGAGGAGTTCCCGCAGCAGGGCACCAGCGGGCCGTGGACGGTGGAGATGAACTTCAAGGCCGACCACGCGCGGCTGCGCAAGGGCCCGGTCGAGGACGCCGCGCTGCGGTTCGGCACCGCCAAGCCGGTGGCCGCCGAGTCGGATCTCGCCAGGGCGTGAGCCGGGCAACCTTCGTCGAGGTCGACGGCAGGCGCACCCGGGTCCGGGTCGACGGCGACCCGGACAACCCGCCGGTGCTGCTGATCCACGGCATCGGCCGCAGCCTGGAGGACTGGGCTCCGCAGTACGAGCGGCTGGCCGCAGGCCACCGAGTGATCGCCCTCGACGTGCCGGGGTTCGGATTCTCCGAACGCCCACGCGAACCGATCAGCCTGCCGGTCTTCGCCCACGGTGTCGCCGACACCCTGGACGCCCTCGGCGAATCCCGGCCGGTGCACGTGGTGGGCAACTCGCTCGGCGGGGCCATCGGCCAGCAACTGTTGGCCCAGGATCCCGACCGGGTCGCCAGCCTGGCGCTGATCAACAGCGCGGGGTTCGGCAGCGAGGTGACGCTGCTGCTGCGGATGCTCGCGATGCCGGTGATCGGACCGCTGAGCACCCGCAAGACCACCCGGGCCAGCGCCGCCCTGCTGGAGCGCACCATCTACGCGGACCGCTCGCTGGCCACCAGACAGCGCGTCGATCACGCCCTGGCCATCGGCAGGCAACCGCACAGCGGCGCGGTGATGCTGGAGACCGCCGTCGAACTGGCGACCGGGCGCGGCGTGCGGCCGGAGTGGCGGCGGGAACTCGCGACGGCCGCGGCCCGGAACCCGCGGCCCACCCTGATCATGTGGGGAACTCGCGACCGGGTGTTGCCCGCGCACCACATTCACGAGGCGCGCCGGGTGTACCCGCACGCGCAGCTGCATCTGCTCTCCGGCGTCGGGCACATGCCCCAGGTCGAGTGCCCGCAGCGATTCGCCGACCTGCTGCTGCCCTTCCTAGCGCGCGTTGATCAGGCGGGCGACACCGCGCATGACCTGACGGCCCGCCGCGACCCGTAGCCGCTGCGGCACCGACGGCGCCGGGAGCGGGGGCGCCGAGCCCAGTCGGGGAAAGAGCCGCAACGCATTCGACCGTTCGATCCCCTGGCGGTCGGCGGCGTCGAGGCCGTAGGTCTCCAGCCCGGCCGCGAAGAGCCTGCCCGCCGCGACGGGCGCGAACGGGAAGTCCGAGCCGAACGTGATGTGGCCCGGTTCGGCGAACGCCAACAGCGTCGGCAACGCCGCCGCGCTCGAGGACAGCGCGGTGTCGAAGTAGAAGCCCGCGAAGTCCTCGAGGCTGTCGGCCGGGCTGCGGCCGGTCTCGCCCATGATCGCCACCGCCATCCGGTGCGAGGCGTACGGCACGAACCCACCGGCGTGGCTGAGGATGAACCGGATCTTCGGGTACTTGCGCCGAATCCCGTTGCGCACCAGCAGATACGCCGCGCGGGTGGTGTCGAGCAGGAAGTCGGCCGCGAACGGCGGCACACCGTCGACCGCCGGGCCGGGCAGGTCGGCGGGGTGGATGAACGCCACCGCGCGGCGGGCGTCGAGGGCGGCGAACAGCTCCTCCTGGCCGTCCTCGCCGAGGTAGACGCCTGCGCTGTTCGCCAGCAGCACCACCCCGTCGGCGCGCAACTCGTCGAGTGCGCGGACCGCCTCGGCGGTGGCCGCTTCGACATGGGGCATGGGCACGGTGGCGAAGAACCCGAACCGGTTCGGTTCGCCGGCGACCAGCGCCGCGCTGTAGTCGTTGAGGTCGCGGGCGAGCGCCGCCGCGTCGGCCACCCGCGGCAGGAACGTCGTTCCCGGCGTGGACACCGACAGGATCGCGGTGGTCACATCGAGTTCGGCCATAGCGGCCAGCGCCAGTTCCGGGCTCCACTGCGGCAGTGCCCGCCCGCCGGCCTCGTCGATCCCGGCCTTCCGCAGCGCGTCGCGGTACTGCGGCGGGATGAGGTGGGCGTGCGTGTCGATCCGTGCCACGGCGGCCTCCTACCCGTCGGCGATGCCGGCCCCCGCGAGCGCCGGGACGCTGTCCTCAGTGTGCAGCACCGACTGGACGCCGTTCTTGAACCGCTCGAAGGCCTCGACGATGGTCTGGCCCTCCGGGGTGTGGCCCCAGATGCTGATACCCCGGTGGGTGGTCGGTTCCCAGGTGGATTCGTCGACCACGATCGGATTCCAGCCCAGCTCCCATTCGAAGCCGGACGGCGTCACCGCGTAGAACGACAGCTCCTTGTCGTTGGTGTGCTGGCCGACCGACAACGCCATGTCGAAGCCCAGTTGCTTGACCCGCTGATAGGCCAGTGTCATGTCGTTCAGCTCGGCGACCTGGACGTTGCAGTGCTGTACCCGGGTGCGAATCGGGTTGAGCGGCAGCCGGTTTACCGCCGCGATCGCCACGGTGTGATGACGCTCGTTGACCCGCAGGAACCGGATCTTGAACTTCAGGCCGCTGATCGTCTCGTCGATGTAGTCCGACAGCCGGGCGTCGAACACCGTGCCGTAGTACCCGCGCATCTGATGCGGCTTCTTGGTGGCGATGGCCACGTGCCCCAGCCCGCTCGCGCCGGTCACGAAGCCGCCCGTGGCGCCGAGCCGGAGGGGCGCCGCGCCGATGCGGGGTTCGACATACACCTCCTGGGTCAGCCCGTTCGGGCCGGGGAAGCGAATGAGCCGTTCGACACCGCGCAGCGCGGTCTCTTCGGCTGTGCCCTCGGTGACCGGCACGCCGTGGCTGCGGACGCGCTTCTCGATGACCTCGAAGGCGCCGTGGTCGTCGACCTGCCAGCCCAGCGCGGTGGTGTCCTCGGCCGGTCCGCGCTGGAGCAGGAATCGGCACTCGTTGTCGTCGAGGCGGAACCGCACCGTCTCGGGCAGCGTCTCGTCGAGGTGCATGCCGATGGCGTCGCGGCCGAACCGGCGCCAGTCGTCGAACTTCTCGGTTTCGATGACCAGGTAGCCGAGGTGGACCCTGCCGAACACGTCGGTCATGAAGTGGCCAATCTCGAGTCGGGGGAGAGGAAGTCGGCCACCAGCTGGTTGAACAGCTCCGCGCGTTCCCACTGCATCCAGTGGCCGGTGTGCGAGGTCATCACCAGTTCGGCGTTGGGCATCGTCTTCAACAGCAGCGGCCCGCCCGTCGGCCGATTGACCTTGTCGTCGCGGCCCCACAGCACCAGGGTCGGGTTGGGCAGGTGCCGCAGCCGCTTGTCGCGGGTGAGGTCCATCCGCCACAGGGTGCGCAGGCCCGACGGCCGCTGCAGTGGCGGGCTGGCGACGACCTCCGGGTCGAGCGATGCCTGGTAGCGCAGGTCGATCAGGTCGTCGGGCACCGCGGCGCCGTCGTACACCAGGTAGGTACGGATGAAGGTGGCGAGCTTCTCCCGGGTTGGACCCTCGCCGCCGTAATAGGACAGCAGGTTCTTCAGCCCGTCGGTGGGCAGGCCGCGGGTGGTTCCGATGCCGCCGGGACCCATCAGCACGAGCCTGCCCGCGCGCCGGGGTGTGTCGAGGGCCAGCCGCAGGGCCGCCGCCCCGCCGTAGGAGTTGCCGACGAGATGTGCTGTGCCGATGCCTAATTCGTCGAGCAGGCCCCGGATGGCGTCGGCGAGGTAGCCGAACGGGTCACTGTGGTCGACGTGCTTGGCCGAGCGGCCGTAGCCGGGCATGTCCGGGACGATGACGCGGAAGGAGCGGGCCAGGGCGTCGAGGTTGCGGGAGTAGTTGGACACCCCCGAGGCACCCGGTCCGCCACCGTGCAGCATGACAACCGCTGGGCCGTCGCCCTTTTCGGCGACGAAGATGTCCTTGCCCGCGACGGAGACGGTGCGCTCGGTCAGTTCGGTGACGGTCATGCGTGGTCCTTTACTCGGTTGGCCTGCGCGGTGAACCCGGCCGGCGGTGGGGGCAGCGGCCGCTGCGGTTTGCCGCCGGCGTAGACGAATCCGTCCGGGCGCAGCGCGATCACCGACGTCTTCTTGTCCTCGAGCCACCGCAGCAGCGTGCCGTCGCGGTCGACGATCCGGTCGGCCCCGGGGGCGCTGCCCGGCCCGGCGATCCGGAGCACCGGTACGCCGGCCGACCGCCACGCCGCGGCGGCCGCGTCGGTGCCGGTGTGCAGCACGGTCCAGTGGCCGCCGACGATGTCGTCGAACCGCACCCGGTCGCCGTCGGCGTCGATCATCCAGGGCTGGGGGATCAGCCAGCCGACCGCGGGGTTGCCGTTGCGCGCCAGCAGGCCGGACCCATAGTGGGCCGGCGGCAGCCACCGGTTGTTGCGCAGCCAGGCGCTGAAGCCGGGCAGCTTGTTCGCGGTGCGGAAGACGTGTCGGCGCACCGCGGCCCGCAGGGGGTGGCGGTCGACGATGACCTTGCCGACCTTGACCGCCCGGTTGGTGACCTCCTTGACGTGTGGAAGCCGCTCGGCCTGATAGGTGTCCAGCACCGCCTCGGGAAGCGATTCCGACAGCACGGCCTGCAGCTTCCAGCACAGGTTGGCGACGTCGCGCACCCCGGCGCACATGCCCTGGCCGATCCACGGCGGCATGGCGTGGGCGGCGTCACCGGCCAGGAACACCCGGCCGACCCGCCACCGGTCGGCGAACCGGACATGGTGGCTGTAGCAGGCGAATCCGAGGATCTCGACGTCGTCGGTGGTGATGCCCTGGTGGTTGAGGATCTTCCAGATGGCGTCCTCGTTGAGCAGGTCCCGGTCGTCCTCCTCGTCGCGCATCGGGAACTCCCAGCGGTGATGCCCCAGCGGGGTGGGGCAGTCGACCGTCGGCCGCGCCGGGTTGCAGTGGAAGCGCAGCCGGTCGTGTCCGGGCCATTCCCGAATCACCTTGGTGTCGATCACGATCCAGCGCTCGGAGAAGGTGCGGCCGCCGAAGCCGATGCCGAGTTGGCCGCGGATCGCGCTCGAGCCGCCGTCGGCGGCGATCACATAGCGGGCCCGGATGCGCTTGAACTCGTCGCGGGTGAGGTCGGCGAGCATCAGCTCGACGCAGTCGGGATGCTGCACCAGCCGCAGGCATTCGTGCTCGAGCAGTACGGAGACGTTTCCGAAGCGGTCGACCCCCTCGCGCAGGACCTTGTCCACCGCCGGCTGGTAGATGAACTGCTGTGGCGGGTGGCCGTTGCCGCGGTCCACGGGAAGCAACCGGATGATCGAGGCGCCGTCGGGGTCGACGAAGTTGGCGCCGGCTCCGGGTTGCATGTCGGCGTTGAGCCGGTCGGCCAGGCCCACCTGCTGCCAGATCCGCAGCACCTCCTCGTCGGTGGAGATGGCCCGGGCGCGGAAGTAGATGTCCGGGTCCCGCTCGATGACCACCACGTCGAGCCCCATCTGCCCGAGCAGATTGGCCGCGGTGGCGCCCACCGGGCCGTAGCCGACGATCGCCACGTCGTAGGTCGGTTGTTCGGTCATTGCGATCTCGCTCCTGCTTGTTCTGTAGTGATCGTTACGGTAATGTAGCGATCGCTACGGAGTCAATGGGCGGGATGGAAATGGCCGAGAAAGAGACGCGGAAACGCCGCCAGCGGCGGGCCGACGGGGAGCAGTCCCGCGCCCGCATCCTCGACGCGGCCACCGAGATCGCCGCCGAACGCGGCTACGAGGGCACCAGCATCGGCGCGGTGAGCGCCAAGTGCGGGCTGCCGGCCAGCTCCATCTACTGGCACTTCAAGGACAAGGACGACCT
>JAGQTW010000017.1 GCA_020438785.1 Mycobacterium sp.
TGATCGGCCCGTTCGTCGACGACGAGCGTCCCGTCGACGCCTCCGCGGCCGAGCGACCGGCACTAGGGTACGAATGATGGGTGCCCCGGCCCACCGTCCTGCTGCTCTCGACCTCCGACACCGACCTGATCACCGCCCGCGCCAGCGGTGCCGAGTACCGGTGGGCTAACCCGTCGAGGTTGATCGAGGGCGAACTCGAGGAGCTGCTCGCCGGCGCCGGCGTGGTGGTGACCAGGATCCTGGGCGGCTACCGGGCCTGGCAGGACGGTATCGACGCGGTCGCCGCGAGCGGGGTGCCCGCCGTGGTGATCAGCGGAGAACAGGCGCCCGACGCCGATCTGATGGAGCGCTCCACGGTGCCGGCGGGCATCGCCGTGCAGACCCACAACTACCTGGCCCAGGGCGGGGTGGACAACCTGCGGCAGCTGCACGCGTTCCTCTGCGACACCGTGCTGATGACCGGGTTCGGGTTCAGCCCGCCCGCCGCCACCTCGTCGTGGGGGGTGCCGGAGCGCGAGACCGCCGCAGGCGCCGGCCCGACCGTTGCCGTCCTGTACTACCGCGCCCAGCAGCTGGCCGGCAACACCGCCTACATCGAGGCGCTGTGCGACGCGATCGAGCGGGCCGGCGGCCGCCCGCTGCCGGTGTACTGCACGTCGCTGCGCACCCCGGAGCCCGAGCTGCTGGAGCTGCTCGCCACCGCGGACGCGATGGTGGTGACGGTGCTGGCGGCCGGTGGGGCACCGCCGGCGACCGTCGGCGCGGGCGGTAACGACGACGGTTGGGACGTCAAACACCTTGCCGCCCTGGATGTTCCAATCCTGCAGGGGCTGTGCCTGACCAGCTCGCGGTCGAAGTGGGCGGCCAACGACGACGGGCTGAGCCCGTTGGACGTGGCCACCCAGGTGGCGGTGCCCGAGTTCGACGGCCGCATCATCACCGTCCCGTTCTCGTTCAAGGAGATCGACGCCGACGGGCTGATCTCGTACGTTCCCGACCCGGAGCGCTGCGCCCGGGTGGCCGGCCTGGCGGTCAACCACGCCAACCTGCGCCGGGTCGCCGCACCGGACAAGCGGCTGGCGCTGGTGTTCTCGGCTTACCCGACGAAGCACTCGCGCATCGGCAACGCGGTCGGCCTGGACACCCCGGCCAGTGCGCTGGCGCTGCTGGGCGCCCTGCGCGACGCCGGCTACGACATCGGCGAGGTGCCGGGCCTGGCGGCCGGCGATGGTGACGCCCTGATGCATGCGCTCATCGAACGCGGCGGTCAGGACCCGGACTGGCTGACCGACGGTCAGCTGGCGGGCAACCCGATCCGGATTCCGGCGGCTCGCTACCGGGACTGGTTCGCCACCCTGCCCGCCGAACTCGCCGACGCGATGGTCACCCACTGGGGCCCGCCGCCCGGTGAGCTGTTCGTCGACCGCAGCCGCGATCCCGACGGCGAGATCGTCGTGGCGGCAATGCAATCCGGCAACACGGTGATCCTGGTGCAGCCGCCGCGCGGATTCGGCGAGAACCCGGTGGCGATCTACCACGATCCCGATCTGCCGCCCAGCCATCACTACCTGGCCACCTACCTGTGGCTACGCCACGAGTTCGGCGCGCACGCCGTGGTGCACCTGGGTAAGCACGGCAACCTGGAGTGGCTGCCCGGCAAGACCGTCGGGATGTCCGCGGTGTGTGGGTCCGACGCCGCGCTCGGCGACCTGCCGCTGATCTACCCGTTCCTGGTCAACGACCCGGGGGAGGGCACCCAGGCCAAGCGCCGGGCGCACGCCACCCTGGTCGACCACTTGATCCCGCCGATGGCCCGCGCGGAGAGCTACGGCGACATCGCGCGGCTCGAGCAGTTGCTCGACGAGCACGCCAACATCGCCGCGCTGGACCCGGGCAAGCTGCCCGCGATCCGCCAGCAGATCTGGACGTTGATGCGGGCGGCCAAGATGGACCACGACCTGGGTCTGGCCGAACGCCCCGAGGACGATTCGTTCGACGACATGCTGCTGCACGTCGACGGCTGGCTCTGCGAGATCAAGGACGTCCAGATCCGCGACGGGCTGCATGTGCTCGGCGTCACCCCGGAGGGGACCGCCGAACTCGATCTTGCGTTGGCGATCCTGCGCGCCGGGCAGCTGTTCGGCGGCGAGCAGCACCTGCCCGGCCTGCGCCAGGCGCTCGGCCTGGCCGAGGACGGCAGCGATGAACGCGGCCGGGTCGACGACATCGAGGAGCGGGCCCGTGATCTGCTCGCGCGGCTGCAGGCCACCGGCTGGGACGCCGATCGGGTCGAGGAACTGACCGACGAACCCGCGGTCGCGCGAATCCTGCGCTTCGCGGCCACCGAGGTGGTGCCGCGGCTGGCCGGCACCGCCCGCGAGGTCGACCAGGTGCTGCGCGCGCTGGAGGGCCGCTTCATCGCCGCGGGTCCGTCCGGTTCGCCGCTGCGCGGACTGGTCAACGTCCTGCCCACCGGGCGCAACTTCTACTCGGTGGATCCCAAGGCGGTGCCGTCCCGGCTGGCCTGGGAAACCGGTGTGGCCATGGCGGATTCGCTGCTCACCCGCTACCGCACCGACCACGGCGACTGGCCGCGCTCGGTCGGCCTGTCGGTGTGGGGCACCTCGGCGATGCGGACCTCCGGTGACGACATCGCCGAAGTGCTTGCGCTGCTGGGGGTTCGGCCGGTCTGGGACGACGCCTCGCGTCGGGTGGTCGACCTGGAGGCCATCGGGCTCGACGAGCTGGGCCGCCCGCGCATCGACGTCACGGTGCGGATCTCGGGCTTCTTCCGGGACGCCTTCCCGCACGTGGTCACCATGCTCGACGACGCGGTGCGCCTGGTGGCCGGGCTGGACGAGCCCGTCGAACAGAACTACGTCCGGGCCCACTCCCGGGCCGACCTCGCCGAGCACGGTGACGAACGACGCTCCACCACAAGGATTTTCGGGTCGAAGCCGGGCACCTACGGGGCCGGGTTGCTGCAGCTGATCGACAGCCGCAACTGGCGCGACGACGCCGATCTGGCCGAGGTGTACACCGCCTGGGGCGGGTTCGCGTACGGCCGCGGACTGGACGGCAGGCCCGCCGCCGACGACATGTCGATGCAGTACCGACGGATCGTGGTGGCCGCCAAGAACACCGACTGCCGCGAACACGACATCGCCGACTCTGACGACTACTTCCAGTACCACGGCGGCATGGTCGCCACCGTGCGGGCGCTGACCGGTCAGGCGCCGGTGGCCTACATCGGCGACAACACCCGCCCGGAGGCGGTGCGCACCAGGACGCTGTCGGAGGAGACCGCCCGGGTGTTCCGGTCGCGGGTGGTGAACCCGCGGTGGATGGCGGCGATGCGCAGGCACGGTTACAAGGGCGCCTTCGAGATGGCGGCCACGGTGGACTACCTGTTCGGCTACGACGCCACCGCCGGGGTGCTGGCCGACTGGATGTACGAGCAACTCACCGAGAAGTACGTCCTGGATCAGGAGAACCGCAAGTTCCTCGACGAGTCCAACCCATGGGCGCTGCACGGGATGGCCGAGCGACTGCTCGAGGCGGTAGGACGCGGCATGTGGGCGGAACCCGACCCCGCCACCCTGGCCGGGCTGCGCCGGGTGCTGCTGGAGACCGAGGGCGACCTCGAGGCACGGTAGTTCGCTAGGTTTGTGGCTATGGCTCCCAGCTTCGCTGATGTGATCAAGTCCCAGTACGTCTCGCTGACCACGTTCACCAAGGACGGCAGGCCCAAGCCGACGGCGATCTGGATCGCCGCCGACGGCGACCGCGCCCTGGTGATCACCGGCAGGGACTCGTGGAAGGTCAAGCGCATCCGCAACACCCCGCGGGTCACCATCGCCGAGTGCGACCGGACCGGCAAGGTCAAGGGCGAGCCGGTGGAGGCGGTGGCCACCATCCTCGAGGACGCCCACATCGAGACCGTCTACGCCGCGATCGGCAATCGCTACGGGCTGCTCGGAAAGGTGTTCAACTTCTTCTCGAAGCTGCGCGGCGGGGCCAAGCGCAACGTCGGCCTGGAACTGCGGGCCGCCTGACGTGGCCGCGACGTTCGCCGAGGTGGCGCAGGCCAAGTACCTGCTGCTGACCACCTTCACCAAGGACGGCAGGCCCAAGCCGACCGCCATCTGGGGGGTGCCGGACGGCGACAAGCTGCTGGTCATCACCGACGACGGGTCCTGGAAGGTCAAGCGCATCCGCAACACCCCGCGGGTCACCATCGCACCCTGCGGCGTACTCGGAAAGCCCAAGGGCGAGCCGGTGGAGGCGGTGGCCCGGGTGCTGCCCAAGTCGGAGACTCGCGCCGTCTACAACAAGGTGCTGCGTCGGTACTGGAACCACGCCTGGTGGTTCTACCTGCACTCGATCGTCCGCGGCGGGATCGACAAGGTGCACGTCGGTCTCGAGATAACCGCGCCGTAGAACTCACAGGCTTCCCTCAGGGCCGCCCGGAACCCCGCCGTGCGCCGGCTCGTTGATCAGGTCATGGTGATGCGGACGTTCCTCGTCTACGCGCTGGTCGAGCTCGCGGTCCTGGCCGCGCTGGCGTGGTCCATCGGGCTGGGCTGGACTCTGGTGGTGCTGCTCGCGACGTCCGTAGCCGGTGTCGTGCTGGCCGGCTCCCAGGTCAAGCGCCAGCTCTCGCGGCTGCGCCGCACCCGGGGCAACCCGCAGGGGCCACCCGGAAACCCGGCGGCCGACGGCGCGCTCGTCGCGCTCGGCACCGTCCTGGTCTTCGTCCCCGGCCTGGTCACCACCGCCCTGGGAACGCTGATGCTGACCCCGCCCACCCGCAGCGCGGTGCGCCCGCTGGCCGGGATGCTGCTCACCCGCGGCATCGCCCGCCGGGTCAGTGTGGTCAACCTCGTCCCGTCCGCCGGCTACCCCGGCCGCGGGGACTACATCGACGGCGAAGTCATCGACGAGCAGGTCTTCGCACCCGTGCACCAGGCCGGCATCGTCCGGCGCGTCGACGCCTGACCCGCATCCGCGCACATCGCGGCCCGGCAGACTGAACCGTCGTGACGACCCTGCTGCTGAACGGGCGTGTGCACAGCCCGTCCCATCCCGATGCCACCGCCATGGCTGTGCGCGACGGCGTGGTGGCCTGGCTCGGCAGTGACGACATCGGCCGCGCCCAGTTCCCCGGCGCCCGGACCGTCGACCTCGACGGTTGTTTCGTCGCCCCGGCGTTCGTTGACAGCCACATCCACCTGACCGCCACCGGGCTGCTGCGCACCGGGCTCGACCTGAGTTCGGCCACCTCGCGGCGGCACTGCCTGCAATTACTTGCCGATTACGTGGCGCGGCACCCCGGACAGCCGGTCTGGGGACACGGCTGGGACGACACCGCCTGGCCGGGTGAGCCGGCGCCCAGCACCGCCGAGATCGACGCGGTCGTCGGCACCGCACCCGCCTATCTGGCCCGGGTCGATGTGCACTCGGCGGTGGCCTCCAGCGCGCTACGGGACCTGGTCGTCGG
The DNA here is from genome assembly GCA_020438785.1 of Mycobacterium sp. GTDB lineage: Bacteria > Actinomycetota > Actinomycetes > Mycobacteriales > Mycobacteriaceae > Mycobacterium. Next base: position 5,501 of record JAGQTW010000017.1, read on the forward strand.
GCTGGCCGCGGTTGCCGGCTTCGACCCGCAGGGTCCGCTGTCCGCCGACGCACACCACCTGGTCCGGGCCGAGGCCCGCCGGTTGCTGACCTGGCGGCAGCGCGACGACGCCCGCCGCGCCGCCCTCGACGCCGCCGCCGCGGCCGGGATCGTCGCGGTCCACGAGTGCGCGGGCCCGCAGATCGGCGGGGCCGAGGACTGGCAGGAAGTGCGCGGCACCGAACACGGCGTCGAGGTGGTCGGCTACTGGGGTGAGGCGGTGTCCACGGCCGCCCAGGCCCGCGCGTTGATCGACGCCACCGGGGCGGCCGGGCTGGCCGGGGACCTGTTCGTCGACGGCGCGCTGGGATCGCACACCGCCTGGTTGTGTCGACCCTATGCCGACGCCCCGGACCGGGCCGGCAACTGCTACCTGGACCGTACGGGGATCGCCGAACACCTGTCGGCCTGCACCGAGGCGGGCGTCGCCGCGGGATTCCACGTCATCGGCGACGCCGCGGTCGCCGCGGTGGTCGACGCGCTCGAGGCCGTCGTGGAGCGCTTCGGCGCCCCGGCGGTAGCCCGCTGTGGGCACCGGCTCGAGCACCTGGAGATGGTGTCGGAAGAGCAGGCCGCCAAGTTGGGGGCGTGGGGGATCGTGGCCAGCATGCAGCCGAACTTCGATGCACTGTGGGGCGGCGCCGACGGCATGTACGCGCGGCGCCTCGGTGTCGACCGAGCCGCCCGGCTCAACCCGTTCGCGCTGTTAGCATCGGCAGGCGTGCCCCTGGCCTTCGGCTCCGACGCCCCGGTGACCGCCCTGGATCCATGGGCGACCGTGCGGGCCGCGGGCCACCATCACACCCCCGGCAGTGCCATCTCCATGCGTGCGGCGTTCGCCGCCGCGACCCGCGGCGCGTGGCGCGCCGGCGGGGTCCGCGACGGCATCACCGGCACCCTGGTCCCAGGGGCGCCGGCGTCCTACGCGGTGTGGGAGACCCTCAACCTCGATGTCGCGGCGCCCGCGGACGGTGTGGCGCGCTGGTCCACCGATCCGCGCTCCCGGGTGCCCGCCCTGCCGCGGCTGGACCCGTCGGATTCGTTGCCGCGCTGCAGGCAGACCGTGCACCGGGGTGTGGTGCTGTATGGCTGAGACCACCGAGGCCACCGGAGCCGTCGACCCGGATACGCCGGCGCCGCGTTCTCGCGGTGCCCGGTTGCTGCGCGGGTTCGGCGCGGCCCTGCCGCCGCGGCTGGTGCGGTTGGGTGTCGCGGTGTTCGCTGGCCTGCTGCTGTGCATCAGCTTCCCCCCGATCGGCTGGTGGTGGTCGGCGGTGCCGGCGCTGGCCCTGCTGAGTTGGGTGCTGGTGAATCCGCGGACGACGGCGGCCGGCGGCTTCGGCTACGGGCTGCTGTTCGGGCTGGCCTTCTATATCCCCCTGCTGCCGTGGATCAGCGGGCTGGTCGGCCCGGTGCCGTGGCTGGCGCTGTCGGTCATGGAGGCGCTGTTTCCGGCGCTGTTCGGGCTGTTCGCGGTCGCGGCCCGGCGGCTGCCGGGCTGGCCGCTGTGGTTCGCGCTGGTGTGGTCGCTGCAGGAGTGGCTGAAGTCGAGTGTCCCGTTCGGCGGATTCCCCTGGGGCGTCGTCGGTTTCGGTCAGGCGAATGGACCGTTCCTGTCGCTGGCCCAGCTCGGCGGGGTGCCGTTGCTGTCGTTCGCGATCGCGTTGCTCGGCACCTCGCTGTGCGCGCTGGCCCTCGAGATCGTGCGGTGGTACCGGCACAGCGGTGCCGACAGGGCCGCCGGGCACCCGGGTCTGCCCGCGGTGGTGCTGCCCGGCATCTGCATCTTCGCCGTCCTGCTCAGCACCGCGCTGGTCGCGCCGCGGGTGCGGCAAGCCGGTATCGGGGCAGGCAACGAACCGAGCATCACGGTGGCGGCGGTCCAGGGCAACGTGCCCCGGCTGGGGCTGGAGTTCAACAGCCAGCGCCGCGCCGTGCTGGACAACCACGTCCAGGAAACCGTCCAACTCGCCGAGGACGTCCGCGCCGGCCGGGCGCAGCAGCCGCAGTTCGTCATCTGGCCGGAGAACTCCTCGGACATCGACCCGATGACAAACGCCGACGCCGCGCAGCAGATCGCCGTCGCCGCCCGGGCCGTCGGCGCGCCGATCCTGGTCGGTGCCGTCATCGCCCGGCCGGACTGGACTCCGGACAACCCGACCGCCTCCAACAGCGTCGTGGTGTGGGACCCGGTGAGCGGTCCCGGCGAACGCCACGACAAGCAGATCGTCCAGCCGTTCGGCGAGTACCTGCCCTGGCGGAGCTTTTTCCGGCGCCTGTCGTCCTACGCCGACCGGGCCGGCTACTTCGTTCCCGGCGGCGGAACCGGCGTCGTGCACGCCGCCGGTGTGCCGATCGGGGTGGCGACCTGCTGGGAGGTCATCTTCGACCGTGCGCTGCGCGAGTCGGTTCGCAACGGCGCGCAGGTGCTGGCGGTGCCCACCAACAACGCCACCTTCGACCAGAACATGAGCGAACAGCAACTGGCCTTCGCCAAGGTCCGCGCCGTCGAACACGACCGCTACCTCGTCGTCGCGGGCACCACCGGGATCAGCGCTGTGATCGCACCCGACGGCCACGAGATCAGCCGCACCCAGTTCTTCACCCCGGCCTACCTCGACGCCCAGGTGCGGCTGAAGACCGCCCAGACACCGGCCACCCGCTGGGGGCCCGCCGTGCAATGGGCGCTGGTCAGCGCCGCCGTTGCGGTCCTGGTGGCGGCGATGCTGCACAATGGATGGTTCATGCGTCCGCTGCGCCGCAGGCGGCACCGGACCGAGTCACCGCCCGAACGCGGCGGCCCCACCTCGGCCCGCGCCGAGCGGCACGACGAAGGAGCATCATGACCGACCAGGGCAAGAAGGACGCCCCGCGGCCGAGTGATCGCACCCTGGTGATCATCCCCACCTTCAACGAGCTGGAGAACCTGCCGTTGATCATGGGCCGGGTGCACAAGGCGCTGCCCGACGTCCACATCCTGGTGGTCGACGACGGCAGCCCGGACGGAACCGGTCAGCTCGCCGATGAGCTCGCGCTGGCCGACCCGGACCGGGTGCACGTCATGCACCGCGACGCCAAGGACGGCCTGGGTGCGGCCTACCTGGCCGGCTTCGCCTGGGGGCTGGGCCGCCAGTACAGCGTGCTGGTGGAGATGGACGCTGACGGCAGCCACGCGCCCGAGCAGCTCTATCGGCTCCTGGACGCCATCGACAAGGGTGCCGACCTGGCAATCGGTTCCCGCTATGTCGAGGGCGGCACGGTCCGCAACTGGCCGTGGCGCCGGTTGGTGCTGTCCAAGACCGCGAACACCTATTCCCGCGTGCTGCTCGGGGTGGGCATCCACGACATCACGGCCGGTTATCGCGCCTATCGCCGCGAGGTGCTCGAGAAGATCGACCTGTCCGCGGTCGACTCGAAGGGCTACTGCTTCCAGATCGATCTGACCTGGCGCACCATCAACAACGGGTTCTCCGTGGTCGAGGTGCCGATCACGTTCAGCGAGCGTGAACTCGGGGTGTCGAAGATGAGCGGCTCGAACATCCGAGAGGCGATGGTGAAGGTCGCCCAGTGGGGGATCGCCGGGCGCCTGGACCGGGCCCGCGGCGCGTCGCTGTAGCGGCGCGCGTCAGCTGCCGCGACGCTTCGTCTTGATGATGTCGAGGCGCTCCTTGAGCAGCTCGTCGAGCTCCTCGACCGACCGGCGCTCCAGCAACATGTCCCAGTGCGTGCGCGGCGGCTTGACCTTCTTCGGCTCGGGCAGGTCGCCCTCGAGCAGGGTGCCTTCCAGGCCGTTCTTGCACAGCCAGGTGCCGGGGATCTCGGCGTCGTCGGCGAACGGGACTTCGAACTCCTCGCCGTTCTCGGTTCGGTACCGCGCGACCTGACGGGGCGCCAAGTCATGGTTGCGGTCCGTCTCGTAGCTCACGGCTCCGAGCCGGCTGCCTCTCAAGACACGATCAGCCATCGTCAACTCTCCTCAGTACGCGTATGTCCGGATATCCAACGCAAGACCGGCGTCCGCGGTTCCCGACTCAACCGTCCATGATACCGGGCCAACCGGGCCGGGCCGTCTACAGTCTCAGGCGTGACGCGTCGTTCCCGTCCGCAGCCCTGTCGCTGGTGCGGACGCGAGGTGGCCGACGCCGGAATGGGCCGGCGCAGGCAATACTGCAGGCAGTCGTGCCGGCAGCGGGCCTACGAGCAGCGTGCCCTGGTCAAGGGCACCGCACTGGCGCCGGATGCGGTGGTGCTGTCCCCGGACGAGGCGGCCGAGCTGTCCGATCGGGTGTATCAGGTGCGTTGCGCCGCCGAGGACGTCGCGACCGCGGTCCGCGAGGGTGCCGACACCGCTGAACTGCATGAACTGTGTGACGCGCTGATGGCGGCCGCGAAGGCCGCCGACGGCTGGCGCTGACCGGCCGTTTGCTTCAGTCCGAATCAAACCCTTAACCCCGCCGCACCTGGGTTTCTACGGTCGGTCCCACTGTGCCTGCGAAATTCTTCTGGTTCCTGCCCACCAACGGCGACAGCCGCTCCATCGTGGGCGCCTCCCACGTGTCGTCGCACCACACCATCCCCGAGGGATATCGAGCCGCCGAGCCGGCGCAACCTGGCCGAGGTGGCCCGCGCTGCCGACGGGCGCCGCTGGGCTACGAGGGTGTCCTGACGCCCACCGGGACCTGGTGCGAGGACGCCTGGCTGACCGCCTCGGCGCCGCTGGCCGGAGACCGAACGGCTGAAGTTCTTGGTGGCGTTTCGGCCGGGCCTGGTTCCGCCGACGCTGGCCGCGCAACAGGCCGCCACCTTCCAGCGGTTCTCCGACGGCCGGCTGCAACTCAACGTGGTCAGCGGCGGCGACGACTCCGAGCAGCGCCGGTTCGGCGACTGGCTCAACCACGACGAACGCTATTCGCGCACAGACGAACTCCTGGAGATCGTGAAATCGATGTGGGGTTCCGAGTCGTTCGACTTCGACGGTGAGTACTACAAGATCCGGGACGGCCGGGTGTCCGAGCCGCCGGACTGCCGATCCTGCGGGCCAAAGGCGTTCTCGCGAGCTAGATCTCGAGCAGCTTCTCGGGGTGGTGGTAG
>JAGQTW010000237.1 GCA_020438785.1 Mycobacterium sp.
TGTAGTGGTTGTAGACCGCGACGGCGAGGGTGCGCTTGGCGGTGTCCTGGCCGATCACGTAGTTCTCGAGGAAGTCCCGGATCTCTGCCGGCTTGGGCAACTCGTCAAGTTTGACTTCGTCGCCGTCGGCGAGTTCCTCCTCGATGATCTCATTGCACAGGTCGATGCACTCATCGCAGATGTACACGCCCGGACCCGCGATGAGCTTCTTGACCTGCTTCTGACTCTTCCCGCAGAACGAGCACTTCAGCAGGTCACCGCCGTCTCCGATGCGCGCCATGGTGGTGGGTCCTACTTCCTTCGCCGTCGTCTTCGATCGTTGCCAGAGGGTCTGTATCGAGGTGTCTGACCCGACGCTACCCGCTTGCTCATCGACGGTGCGACCGATAGGAGCGAATAGCGCCGGTGGTATTCGTGCGTGTGGTGAACATATCGCCTGACGCCGCCCGCGTCGCTGTGGAACGCGCCACTGTGTTTCGGGCGTGTCGCCGCCGTTACCCAACCGAGAGGCACCGACCCGCGGGGAAACGGCGATCGCGCAGTTGCGTCGTGGTGTTCGCCGTCCCCCACGATACCGTGCTGATCGGCCGTGCGGGCCGGGCCGCCGACCGAGCTCAGGCGTTCTGCGCCGAAAGTTTCCGGTACTCCAGCACGGTGTCGATGATCCCGTACTCCTTGGCGTCGGCCGCGGTCAGGATCTTGTCGCGGTCGGTGTCCTTGCGGATCACGGCCGCATCCTTGCCGGTATGGCGGGCCAGCGTCTCCTCCATCAGGGTCCGCATCCGCTCGATCTCGGCGGCCTGGATCTCCAGGTCGGAGAACTGGCCCTGGATCACCCCGCCGAGCGACGGCTGGTGGATGAGCACCCGGGCATTGGGCAGCGCCAGGCGCTTGCCCGGGGTGCCGGCCGCCAGCAGCACGGCCGCGGCCGAGGCCGCCTGGCCCAGGCAGACCGTCTGGATGTCGGCACGCACGTACTGCATGGTGTCGTAGATCGCCATCAGCGAGGTGAACGAGCCACCCGGGGAGTTGATGTACATGGTGATGTCGCGGTCGGGGTCCAGCGACTCCAGCACCAGCAACTGCGCCATGATGTCGTTCGCCGAGGCGTCGTCGACCTGCACACCGAGGAAGATGATGCGCTCCTCGAACAGCTTGTTGTAGGGGTTGGACTCCTTGACGCCCCAGCTCGAGTGCTCGATGAAGGACGGCAGGATGTAGCGGGCCTGGGGCGCCAAGCGGGGGTCAGTGGAATCAGGCATTGGAGAGTCCGTTCACGTGGGCGCGGGTGATGATGTGGTCGACGAAGCCGTACTCGAGCGCCTCCTGGGCGGTGAACCAGCGGTCACGGTCGGAGTCGGCCTCGATGCGCTCGATCGGCTGGCCGGTGAACTCGGCGTTGAGCCGGAACATCTCCTTCTTGATCAGCGCGAACTGCTCGGCCTGGATGGCAATGTCGGCCGCACCGCCGGTGATGCCGCCCAGCGGCTGGTGCATCAGGATGCGGGCGTGCGGCAGCGCGAACCGCTTGCCCTTGGCGCCCGCGGCCAGCAGAAACTCGCCCATCGAGGCGGCCATGCCCATCGCGTAGGTGGCGACGTCGCACGGCGCGAGCACCATGGTGTCGTAGATCGCCATGCCGGCGCTGATCGAGCCGCCCGGCGAGTTGATGTAGAGCGAGATGTCCTTGGTCGGGTCCTCCGCCGCCAGCAGCAGAATCTGCGCGCACAGCCGATTGGCGATGTCGTCGTCGACCTGTGAGCCCAGGAAGATGATGCGCTCGGCGAGCAACCGCTCGTACACCGAGTCCGTGAGGTTCAGCCCTGGCATGCCCGAACGCATGTGAGTCACGACTTCGTACCTGCTTTCTCGAAACGACCTACTACCCAGACCCTAACCAACCCGCGCCGCACCGCACTCCCTGGAGCGGGTGCGTTCGCTGTCGGCGTTATTCGGACTCGTCGGCCTTCTGCTCAGCGCCGCCCTCGGCGTCGGAGCCGACGTCGCCCTCGGCGCCGGCTTCGCCCGCCTCGGCCTCCGCCGCGCGCCCGAAGAACTCGCTGGTGTCGACCACGTTGCCGTCGGTGTCGGTGACGGTGGCCGCCTCCACCACCGCGGCCACGGTCAGCCCGCGGCGCACGTCGGCGAACATGGCGGGCAGCTGGTTGTTCTGCTGCAGCACCTGCAGCAGCTGCTGGGGCTCGATGCCGTACTGACGCGACATCAGGACCAGCCGCTCGGTGAGGTCGTTCTGGCCGACCTGGATGTCGAGGTCGTCGGCGATCGCGTCCATCAACAGCTGGGTCTTGACCGCCTTCTCCGCGGCCTCGCGGGCGTCGGCGTCGAACTTCTCCCGCG
>JAGQTW010000238.1 GCA_020438785.1 Mycobacterium sp.
GGTGAACGTCGTCCTGGCCATCACCATGACGGCGGGCATGGCCGCGAGCGGGTTCGCGCTCGTCGACACCGCGGCCATGTGCGTCGGGATCACCGTGGTGGCCATGGTGTTCGGGGCGCTCGCCGCGGTAACCGCCCAACTGTGGCGGCAGGCCCGCACCGCCACCGGCGCCGCAATGGCGGCACTGGCCGCGGCTGTGCTGGTCCGCGGAGCCGGTGACGTGATCGACAACTCCGGCAGCCTGCTCAGTTGGTTCTCGCCGATCGCGTGGGCCCAGCAGATGCGCGCCTTCGTCGCGCTGCGGTGGTGGCCGCTGGCCCTGCTGCTGGCGTTGGCCGCGGCACTGATCGGGGCGGCCGCGGTGCTGGAGAGCCGGCGCCAGTACGACGACGCGGTGCTGGCCTCCTCCGGCGAACATCCCGGGGCGCAGCCGGTCGGCGGCGTGTTCGGGCTGCAACTGGTGACTCACCGGGGGCTGACGATCGGCTGGGCGATCGCCCTGCTGGTCGCCGGCGCGGCCTTCGGGTCGATGACCAGGTCGCTACTGGACGCCGCGCGCGGCAACGAGTTGATCGCGCGGGTGCTCTCCGCGCAGGGAACCGACGGCGTGTACACCACGATGACGCAGTTCCTGGCCGCCGCGACCACCGCGTATGTGGTGACCGTGATCGTCGGCATCAGCCGCGACGAGGAGTCCGGGCGTGGCGAGACCGTGCTGGCCGGCTCGGTGTCGCGGTGGGCGTGGCTGCTGTCCGCGGTGGGCGCGGCCCTGGTGGGTGCGGTGGTGCTGCTCGGCTGCGCCGGCCTGGGCAACGGCCTGGGCGCCGGACTGACGTTGAACGAACCGCACACCATCCTGCGGCTGACCGGCGCCGCGCTGGCCTTCCTGCCCGCGATGGCGGTTGTGGCCGCCGTCGCCGCGCTCGGGGTTGCGGTGCGCCGCCCCGGGTTGGGTTGGCTGGCAGTGACATTCGTGATCGGCGCGCTCTACCTGGGCGCGCTGCTTCGCCTGCCGCGCTGGCTGATCGACGCCTCACCGGTGAGCCGCACCACCGCACCGTCGTCGATTTCCGTTGCGGCTCTTGCCGTCATGACTCTGATCGCAGTGGGGATAACCATGATCGCGGGTTGGCTCTACCGCCGCCGCGACGTCGTATGAGGGGGTAGGGAATGAACACATTTCGGGTGGCGCTCTCGTCGCTGGCGAGCCTCGCCGTCTTCATGCTGTTGCTGTTCTGGCCCGCCGGCACACTGCATTACTGGCAGGGCTGGGCGTTCCTCGGCGTGTTCGCGGTGGTGTCGCTGGTGCCCACGCTGTTCCTGGGCCGGCTCGATCCGGCGACCGTGGAGCGCCGGATGCACGCCGGGCCGACGGCCGAGCCGCGGCCGCTCCAGAAGGCCGTCGTGGTCGGCATCATCGCTAGTTTCACCGGGATGCTGGTGGTCGCCGGTCTCGACCACCGCTTCGGCTGGTCCACCATGCCCACCGCCGTCTCGATGTTCGGTGATGTCATGGTGGCGGTCGGGCTGGGCACGGCGATGCTGGTGGTCTTCCAGAACCGCTACGCCGCCGCCAACATCGTCGTCGAGGAGGGACAGCCGCTTGTCAGCACCGGGCTCTATGGCGTTGTGCGCCATCCGATGTACTCCGCCGGCGTGGTGATGATGGTCGGAATCCCACTGGCGCTGGGCTCCTACTGGGCGCTGCTCGTCACCGCCGCGGCACTGGTGCTCCTGGTCATCCGCACCCTTGACGAGGAGAAGATGCTGCGCGCCGAGTTGGCCGGCTACCGCGGCTACATGCAGCAGGTGCACTACCGATTGCTCCCCCTGGCCTGGTAGCCCGGCTAGTGTGACCGGCGTGGAGTTGATGACCGGGTTCGGGCTGGCCACCGCGGCGGGGTTGAACGCCTACATCCCACTGCTCGCGATGGGCCTGCTGGGCCGGTTCACCCACCTGATCACGCTGCCGCCCGGGTGGGCCTGGCTGGAGAACGGCTGGGTGATCGGCATCGTCGCGGTGCTGCTGCTCGTCGAGATCGTGGCCGACAAGATCCCGGCGCTGGACTCGATCAACGACACCGTGCAGACCTTCGTTCGCCCGACCGCGGGCGGCATCGTGTTCGGCTCGGGCACCGCGGCGCAGACCGCGGCGGTCACCGATCCGGGCGAGTTCGCCCGCACCGGCCAATGGGTGCCGATCGCGATCGGCGTGGTGACCGCGCTGGTCGTGCACCTGACCAAGACCGCGGTGCGGCCGGCCGCGAACGTCGCCACGGCGGGGGTGGCCGCGCCGGTGCTGAGCACGATCGAGGACGTCACCAGTGTGGGACTGGTGTTCATCGCGATCCTGATCCCGGCGCTGGTGCTGGTGATCCTGATCGCGCTGGTGTGGGCGGCGGTGTCGCTGCTGCGCCGCCGGCGGCGCAGGAAGGCCGCGCGAGCAGACGCCAATGCGCCGGGTACGCCGCCGGGAACGACTTAGATCCAGACGCCCTTGCCGACCGCGACCACGCCGCCGGAGCTGATCGCGAACCGTTCCCGGTCCTTCTCGAGGTCGACGCCGACCATCTCCCCCGGCCCGACCACGACGTTCTTGTCCAGGATCGCGCGGCGCACCACCGCGCCGCGGCCCACCCGCACGCCGGGCATCAGCACGCTGCCCTCCACGATGGCGCCGTCGTCGACGACGACGTTGCTCGACAGCACCGAGTTGCGCACCGACGCCGCCGAGATGATGCTGCCCGCGCCGACCACCGACTCCTGCGCGGAACCACCGTTGACGAACTTGGCCGGCGCCAGGTTCTCCGACTCGCCGCGGATCGGCCAGCGCTTGTTGTACAGGTTGAACACCGGGTGCACCGACACCAGATCCATGTGCGCGTCGTAGAACGCGTCGAGGGTTCCGACGTCGCGCCAGTAGCCGTGGTCGCGTTCGGTCGCGCCGGGCACCTCGTTGTTGCTGAAGTCGTACACCGCGGCCATGCCGTCGGAGACCAGACGCGGAATGATGTCGCCGCCCATGTCGTGATCGGAGTGGTCGTCGTCGGCGTCGGCGCGAATGGCGTCGATGAGCACCTTGGTGGTGAAGATGTAGTTGCCCATCGAGACGAAGGTCTTCTCCGGATCGTCCGGGACGGCGGGCGGCTCCGCGGGTTTCTCGATGAACTCCCGGATCCGGCCGGACTCGTCGGCGTCGATGCAGCCGAACGCGGTGGCCTCGGCCCGCGGCACCCGGATGCCGGCCACCGTCGCGCCGGCGCCGCTGTCGATGTGGAACTGCAGCATCTGCTCGGGGTCCATCCGGTACACGTGGTCGG
>JAGQTW010000239.1 GCA_020438785.1 Mycobacterium sp.
GTGCGACGGTGCGCGCGGTCGGTTCGGGCCGCGCCAAGGCGTACTTGCGCACCTCGGATCCGCCCGGCCCCATGCCGCTGACGATCAGGTCCGCTCCGGTCGTGGTGCTGCTGGTGGCCACCCGGACCCCGGCCTGGGCGGGAAACGGTGTGAACGAGGCGATCTGGGCGAACTCGGTCATCGCGGCGTGATGTTCGGGGCTGTGCAGGTACATCGCCGGCCCGCCGTCCAGGCGCGAACCGGTGGACCACACCCGCACCTCGCCGGGGCCGGTGAGCTGTCCGGTGATCACGCTCTGGGCACCGCCCTCCGCGCCGGCGACCCAGCCGGTCGACAGCGACACCCCGCCGGTGTAGGCCGGGTCGTAGGCGTCGAACTCGGCGGTCATCGCCGGATCCCGCCCGGGGTCGGTGGTGCCGCCGCGGGCCCTGGCCGCCTCGGTGGGGGAGTAGAGGTCGTACCGAAAGGTCTTGATCCGCGCCGGTTCTCCGGGACCCGGTGCGGTGACGATGCTGGGCCGTCCGGTGCCGACGTCGACGGTGCCGGTGGCCAGAGTGACACCGGATCGCGATCCCGGGTAGGGCGTGAAGGTGGAGAACACCTCTGGGGTGGCGCCGAGTGTCGGCAGCGTCGAGGAGAACACCGTGACCCGGCTGTCGGTCCCGGGGCCCGAGCCGACGATGATGTTGTCGGCGTGCGCGTTGCCGTCGAGATCGGCTGCGGCCACGCTGATTCCGCCCTTGAACCCGGCATCGAGCGGGCCGAAGCGGGCCAGTTCGGTTCGGAACGGGCCCTGCCCGCCGTCGGCGCCGCTGTACGCCACGACCTGCGGGGCGATCCCCGGCCCGGTGCCCACCAGCAGGTCCAACACGTTGTCGCCGTTCACATCGGCCATCGCCACGCTCGGGGTGCCCTCGAACCCGGGGAACGGTGTGACGGCGGCCAGCATCCGATCGCCGCTGCCGTCGCGCACCTCGACCCGGGCGGGGGTCCCGCGCGAGCCGGGCACCGCGACCGCATAGCTGGACACCGCGGGGATCACGTTCACCAGCGCCATCAGCCCGTTGTCCTCGTGGTTGAGCCGGTGGCAGTGGATGACGAAGGTGCCGGTGAACTCGGTGAACTTGGTGCGGATGGTGGTGGTGGCGGGCACCAGCGGGTTCTCGTTCGCGTCGATGACCGGGGCGGGGACGTTGACGTTGTCCTGGCCCCAGGGCTGCACACCGGTCGTCGTGCCGGCTACCGGGTCCACGATCTGCATCACCTGAAAGTCGTTGACGTGCACATGCATCGGGTGTTCGTCGTTGTTGCGGTTGACGATCCTCCACTCCTCGACGGAGTCGAGCCGGGGCTGGATCAGCGGAATGTTGGGGAAGGTGCTGCTGTCGAACTCGTAGACGAACGCCTTCGGGTCGTCGTTGCTCGCCAGGTTGTTGCCGAAGCCACCGGTGACCATGAGTTCCCGGGTGACGGCCGGCGTCAGGACCGACGTGTCGACGAACGAGGTGTAGGCGCCGAGGTCCTGGCCGATCTCGAAGGCCGTGGTCCGGCCCTGCCCGCGCTCGGGGGTGACGTGCAGGATGGTCTGCACCGGGAAGGTGAAGAAGCCGTCGAAATAGCTGATGTAGGCCGGGTCGACGGTGTTGGTGCCCAGCACCGCGGGTGCGTTGGGGGTCTGGTTGTTGGTGTACAGGATGCCCGGATTGACCACCGGTTTGGCGCCGGGCAGCGGCGGCATCGACAACACCAGGTCACCGGTCGCGGGCATGGTGACGGCGATCGCGTACCGCGATCCCGGCGGGACCACCAAGCGGGTGCCGTCACCCTGCACCGGGCGCTGCACCCGGGTGAACGGATTGCCGTCCTGGCCGACGATCCGGAACACCGGATGGCGCCCGGTCGCGGTCTCGGTCAATTGCAGCGGCAGGTACGCGACGTCGCTGATGTTGGCCAGTGACCAGATCTCGGTCTGTCCCGGTTTGAGTTTCAGCTCCGGCTGGAACTGGCCGTTCACGGTGAACTGCACGTCGCGCTGGTTCTCCGGCAGGTCCGGGTCGGCGGGAACGCTGACCGATTCGCTGGCGAAGCTCTGCAGATTGCCCGGCATCATCTGGTTCTGGCCACGATGGTTGGCCGGGGACAGCGGGCCGGTGTACCAAACCGTCTGGTACTGCGCACCTTTCGTGGTCCCCGTGAAGTTCACCGGGGCGAGGCTGGGCCGATAGCTGCCGTCCGCGAGCTGGTTGCCGGCCGGCGGGGTCAGGGTGCTGACGAACTGCGGCCAGAACGGGTTGTTGAGCTCATGGCCGCCGCCCTTGCGGTCGAACACGAAGTTGTACTGCAGCGCCATGTCCCGCACCGGCACGTCGTCGGCCGTCACCGCGGGCAGATTGCCGTCCGGGCGGCCGATCTCGAGCAGGCCCGCCAGCCCGGCATAGGTCTGCTGGGTGGTCAGCGTGTGCCGGTGGCTGTGGTACCAGTACAAGCCATTCGGCATGTCGGGGGGCACGTCGTAGGTGTAGGTGTTGCCCATCCCGGCGGGGATGTCGAGCAGCACGTTGTCGGCGTTGCCGCTCGGGCTGACGTGCACACCGTGGGTGTGCAGGTTCAGCGGCGCCGAGCCCAGGGGCGGCGGGTACAGCGGCACCTGCCCGCCGGCCTTGGTGAAGGCCGGATCGTAGAAGTCGGCGATCTTCAGGTCCTGCAGGTCGTTGTCGAAGTGCACGATGAGCCGCTGCCCGGGGTCGACCCGCAGGGTCGGCGCCGGATACAGGTTGTCCCCGGCGGTGGAACCGTCCGAGCTGCTGCCCTTGATCAGCGTGTAGCCGAACACCAGGAAGTTCGATACCGGCTGGGACACCGTGTCGAGGTCGACGCTGCCCTGATGCGCCGACAGCCGCACCTCCAGGACGCCGTCCTTGCTCGACAGCCGGACCGGCTCGCGGAACGCGGCCGGGCCGCCCTGCGATTCGCGGTGGCCCGAACAGGACACCCCGGCCGCCACCAGCGCGCCGATGACCACCAGCTCGAGGGCCCGCCGCATCATGACAGGTGCCAGATCACGGTGGTGCCGAGGAAGATGGCCAGCGTCCAGGCCGCCATCACCGCGACGATGGTCGCCACACCGCGGATCTCGGCACGCCTGCGCTGTGGCCCGGCGCCCGGGGGATGCAGCCAGCCTTTCAGCATCGGGTTGACGTAGAAGGGCATGACCAGGAACGTCATCACGATGCTGGACAGCAGGTTGCCCACCAACATGCCCAGCCACAGCGGCATCTTCAGCGGGAACAGCGCGATCGACAGCAGCACCACCGTCGGATACAGCCCGACCCACACCGCGATCGCCGATTTGGTGTCCGACGGTGGCGTGGTGTCCTGGCCGGCGTCGAAGGCGAACCAGTTGCCGAACGAGTTGTCCACCGTCCGCAGCTCGAAGTCGTGAAAAGCCTTGCCCTCGGCCAGAAGTCGGGCCCGCTGCGGCGAGGTCAGCCAGGCGTCGAGGTCGGCGGCCGAGTCGTAGCGGTACAGGGCCGTCCATTCGTCCTGCAGTCCCTCGATGGGCCGGAACAACTCCGAGCCGCGGTAACCGGGAAACCGGGTCTCCGCGTCGCGCATCCGGTTCTGCCAGGCCAGGAACTCCTCGACCCGGTCCGGGTCGACGCGGTGGGTGACCACCACGGTGACCAACTGGTCCGGTGGGGTGGCCGCGCCGGCGATGACCTGCTGGGTCGGGTTGCCGTCGAGGTAGTCGCGGCCGGCCGCGAGCCGATCGTGGCGGGCCACGCTGTTGATCCAGGCCTGCAGGTTGGCGACCGAGTCGAACCGGTAGACGACGACCCAGTCCGGCTGGGCGGCGGTCGGCGGGGTCACCTCCGCGGTGACGAAGCCGGGGAACGTGGACGCGACCCGGTTCATCTCGTCCTGCCACACCAGGAACTCGTCGGCGCAGTCGGGTCGGACCTTCTGGCCGATGACCACGGTGGCGGCGTTGTCGGTGAGTTCACCGCCCGTCATGGCACGTCCCTGAGGCGCTCGAAGATCCGTTCCGGGGTGAGCGGCAGGTCACGGAACCGGATGCCGGTCGCGTCGTACACCGCGTTGGCCAGGGCCGGGGCCACCGGGTTGATGCAGGACTCGGCGATGCCCTTGGACGCCATCGGGCCCGCCGAGTCGGTCGATTCGACGATCAGCACCTCGGTGCGCGGGATGTCGGCGTAGGTCGGGATCCGGTAGTTGCGCAGGTTGGGGTTGAGCATCGTGCCGGTGTCGTCGAGGTGGAAGTTCTCGGTCAGCACGAAGCCGATGCCCTGGGCGACGCCGCCCTCGACCTGCCCGCGGACCTGCGCCGGATTGATCACCACCCCCGGGTCGAGGGCCTGCACGCTGTACAGGATGCGGATCTCACCGGTGACCCGGTTTACCGCGACCCGCATGCCCTGGGTGTTGGCGCTGACGCTGCGCGGCGAGCCGTAGGCCTTGCGGGCCTCGGTCAGTCGCATCCCGCGGGCGGCGGCCGCCGCGTTCAACTCGCTGACCGGGATCCGCTTGCCGCCGCAGATCACGGTGTCGTCGGCCAGGAAGCAGGACGCGCGGTCGACCCCGGTGTGGTCGGCGGCGAGCAGCAGCATCCGGTCGCGCAGCGCGGTGGCCGCCCGCAGCACCGCGTTGCCGGCGACGAACAACCCGGCGCTGGCGAAGGCGCCGGTGTCGAAACCCGTTCGGTCGGTGTCGGATTGGACGAGGCGGACCCGGTCGGGGGTGGTGAACAACACGGACGCGGCGATCTGAACGTGCGCGGTCGAGGTGCCCTCGCCGAATTCGACCGTGCCGACCGCGATCTCGTACCTCCCGTCGTCGCACAGGGTGGCCCACGCCTCGGAGATGTGCTCGGTGGGCGGCGCGGTCTCGTGGATCGAACTCGCGGTACCGTCGCCGATCAGCCAGTCCGGCCCGAGATCGTCGCCGCCGGAGTGTTCGCGGTGTTCGCGCAGCGCCCGGTCCACCCGGTCGATGCAGCGGGCCAGGGTGTCCTCGGTGAACGAGACGTCGTCGGGATGGGCGTCGGTGGCCAGCAGTGCGTCGCCGGGCCGAACGATGTTGCGGCGGCGCAGCTCCAGCGCGTCGATGCCGAGGGCGGCGGCGAGCTCGTCGATCGCGCACTCCACGGCGAACGCGGGCTGGGTCATGCCGTACCCGCGCAGCGCGCCGCTGGGAACGGTGTTGGTGTAGACCGCGTAGGCGTCGAATCTCTTATTGGGGCAGCGGTAGATCGCCACCGCCGCGCTCGCGGCGAACAGGGTCTCGCCGCCGTGGTTGCCGTACGCGCCGGTGTTGGAGATGTTGTGGAAGTGCACCGCGGTCAGCGTTCCGTCGGCCCTGGCTCCCAGTTTGACGGTGATCGTCATCGGGTGCCGCGGGGAGGCGGTGGTGAACTCCTCGGTGCGGGTGTACTCCAGGCACACCGGACGGCCACCGGAGTCCAGGGCGGCCAGCGCGGCCAGGTCCTCGGTGATCATCTCCTGCTTGCCGCCGAAGCCGCCCCCGACGCGTTTGCAGAACACCCGCAGCTGGTCGGGTCGCAGGCTGAACAGGTGCGCCAGTTTCACCTTGGCGATCGACGGGGACTGCGAGCTGGTGCGCACGTGCAGCCGGCCGTCCTGCACCCAGGCGATGGAGCCGTGCGTCTCCAGGTGGGCGTGCTGGACCCGAGGGGTGCGGTAGGTAGCCTCGTGGATCACGTCCGCTGCGGCGAATCCGGCTGCGGTGTCGCCGATCTCGCCGTGCATCTCGAGCAGGATGTTGCGCTCCGGGTCACGAAGGAAGGGGTCGTCGAACCCGTGCAGCGCGGGCGCCCCGGGTTGCATGGCCTGCTCGGGGTCGAACACCGCGGGCAGGACCTCGTAGTCGATGACCAGCCGCCGGCAGCCCTCCTCGGCGGCGGCCACGGTGTCGGCGAGCACCGCGGCCATCCGCTGCCCGACGAAGCGGGCGACGTCGTCGAGGATGTAGGTGTCGTCGGGATCGACGAGGTGGTCGGTGTGCAGTGCGGTGTTGAACCGCTTGCGCGGCACGTCCTTCCAGGTGTAGACGCGGTGCACACCGGGAACGGCCAGCGCCGCCGTCTTGTCGACCGACACGATGCGGGCGTGCGCGTGCGGCGAGTGCACCAGCTTGAGGTGCAGCATGCCCGCCATCTCGACGTCCATCGTGAATTCGGCACGGCCCGTGACGATGTCGGCGGCGGCGGGCGCGCCGATGCTGGTGCCCACCGCCTGCCCCGGCAGCGCGGTCTGTATCGCGGCGACGCCGTTCACCGCGTCCTCGATGGCGCGGTAACCGGTGCACCGGCACAGGTTGCCCTTCAACGCCCGGGGCAGGTCGGCCCGCTGCTCATCGGTGAGGGCGGCGCAGGTCATGATCATGCCCGCGGTGCAGAAGCCGCACTGGAAGCCCGGCGCGTCCCGGAAGCCGCGCTGCACCGGGTGCAGATCCTCCGCGGTGCCGAGCCCCTCGATCGTCGTCACCGGTTTGCCCTCGGCCCGGAACGCCGGCGTGATGCAACTGTGTACCGGCTCGCCGTCCAGCCACACCGTGCAGGCGCCGCAATCGCCTGCGTCGCAACCCTTTTTGACGCCGTGCCAGCCCAGCGACCGCACGAACGTCCGCAGGCACTGTCCCGGCTCGGGCTCTCGGTCGGACGGCTGCCCGTTGACGATGTAGGTCACCGCGGTCCGTCCCCGGCGAGTTCGGCGCGGATCTCCTCGGCGAAGTGGCGGGTCAGGTGCCTGCGATGGGCGGGTGTTCCGTTGGCGTCGTCGAACCATGCGGCCTCGTCGATCGCGTCGATACGCTCCGCCAGGTCGCCGGGGCCGGGGAGGCCGTCGAAAGTCAGGCACACCGGATGGGTGGTGGCCGCCGTGATCGTCAGCAGGACCTCGCCGGTGTCGTGATCCCGGGTGCCGACCAGGAACACCGTCGAGCGGCCGAGCTTGGTCAGGCAGAAGTGCCGGTGGGCGTGCCGGCTGCGCAATGCGGCGGCGGGAATGTGCACGCCGCGCAGCAGTTCCCCGGGCTGCAACACGTTTCGGTTGTTGCCGACGACGAACTCGGCCGCGGGCAGCATGCGTTCCGAGCCGTCGGCGGCCCACAGCCGATAGCCGGCCTGCAGTGCCACCGTCAGCGTGATCATCGGCCCGGCGGGCAGCGCCATGCAGATGTTGCCGCCCACCGTGGCGGCGTTCCACACCTTGAACGACGCCAGGAAGGCCTCGCAGCTGGTCCTGATCAGTTGCGCCGCGGGCCAATCCGCCGGCGGCGCGAAACCGTACAGCTCGGTGATGGTGCAGGTGGCGCCGATCTCCAGGCCGGATTCGTCGGCGCGCAGCGGCGCCCAGCCGAGCGCGGTCAGGTCGACGAGGCGGCGCAGGTGGGTCTGGGGTTCGGAGAACAACCAGGTGCCACCCGCCAGGAAGGCGTCGCCGGGGCGCCAATCGGCGCCCGGCCGTTCGGACGGCCGGCGGACGACCTCGGTGACGGTGTTGAGATCCAAGTGCATCACCCTATTCGGGGGCGGCGACCGGCGTTCGTTGATTGCCGAAGGTTCAGTCCACCGGCACGTCGATGATCGGCCGCTGGACACCGGCGCCGGGCCCGTCGAAATGCCACCACTCGCCCGAGTAGACGGCCAGCCCGCCGGCCGCCATCGCGGTGCGCAGCCGGGCCCGGTTCGCCTGGGCCGCCGCGCTGACACCGTCGGTGGCGTAGGCAGTCGCGCGCGCCGAGAAGTCGTCGAAATCGGTGCCCATGTCGACCGGGCGGCCGGCGGCGTCGACGATCGTCACGTCCACCGATCGGCCGGCCTCGTGGCTGCGCGAATACGGGCCGGGCTTGGCCACCCACGCCGGGTTCGGCACCGCCTCGAACATCCGCACCTGCACCTCGTGCGGCCGGTAGCAGTCCCAGAACACCAACTTCTCGCCCTGCGCGCGCAGCGCGGCGGCCGCGGCGGCCAGGCCGGGCGCCATCGACTCGTGGACCAGGCAGCGGGCGTCGGCGGGATACAGCTGCGCTCCGACGAAGTTGTTCGCGGTGGCGTAGCGCAGGTCGAGCACGGCGTCGGGCACCACCGTCCGCACGTCGAGGAAACCGACGGCCGCCGCCGCGGGGCTCACCGGCGGCACCCCGGCGTCCGGGGCGGCCTGCGCGGCCGGGGCCGCCGTCACGGCGCAGAGCACCACCGCGGCACGCATCACTCGCATAGCGGCATTCTCCCGTATCCGAGGCGCCCCCGGGTCAGCGCGATGAGCGCCAGCGCCGTCAGCACCGCGACGATCAGCACACCGAACTCGACGCTGAACGCCGCGGCATTGGCCGGGATGACCCCGCGGTCGGCCAGCACCTGAAGGTAGGTTGCGGTGCCGTCCACCGAGCCGTGCAACAGGATCACCAGCAGCAGGCTCGCGCCGGTGTTGTTCGACAACCAGGTGAACACCACGCTGAGGCCGGTGGTGAACACCACGAACAGGCCGAGCCCCACCACGCCGTTGGCGCCGCCGCCGGCGAACCAGGCCGGTGCATAAAGGAAGAAGTGCCACCCGCTCCACAGCAGCCCGAGCAGCAGGGTTGCCCGCATCGGGCCGAACCGGCGCTGCATGCGCGGCAACGCGAACCCGCGCCAGCCGGACTCCTCGAACAGCGGACCGAAGAAGAAATGGGCCGCATACGCGCCCGGGTAGGCGGCCAGCGCCGACGGCGTCAGCGCCCGCAGCGCGTCCGGGCTCACCACCGCGGCGGTGACCAGGATCTGGCCCAGCGGGATGAGCAGGACCGCGACCAGGTACCAGCGCACCCCGACCCGCCAGGAGACCAGGCGTCGCAGCAGCCGCCGGACCCCGGCGCGGCCGTCGGTGACGGCGGTCATGAAGAACGCCGTCCCGGTCACCCCCACCGCGACGCCCGGCAGCGCGTACAGCGACGGAGCGTGAGTGGTCGCGGAGAACGCCGGCACCCCGCCCAGCACCAGCGGGATCCACAACACCCAGGTCACGGCGTAGGCCAGGACGAAGAACCACAGCAGCGGCCGGGCGCGCAGCAGGGTCATCCTTCCCTGATGCGCTGGTCGGCGGTCAGCAGCAGGTTGTCGTAGGCCGACCGGCCGGGCGCCTGCTCGTGCTGGGTGAGCCGCAGGAAGTCGGTGACCACCCGCTCGGCGAGCACCCGCAGCTTGACGTTGCCCTCCTGGGAGCGCCAGCGCAGCAGGTCGAAGGCCGCGTCGGCGTCGATGCCGTAGACGATCATCAGCATGCCCTTGGCCTGTTCGATGGTCGCCCGGTTCTCGGCGATCTCGGCGATCGTCGCGGTCAGCTGCTCGCGCTGGTGGTCCTCGGTGGGGGACACGTCGACGTAGAACCCGTGCGTCCCGACCACCTCGCCGGTGTCGTCGACCACGGTGTCGGCCACCACCAGGACGTGCCGAATGCGCCCGGCGGTGTCGATGATGCGGTGTCGGGTACTGAACGCCTGATGGTGCCTGCGCACCTCGTCCAGGGTGGCCGCGACGTGCCGGTAGTCGTCGGGATGCTTGTGGGACAGCACCAGCTCGGTGGTCGGGGTGACGGTGCCGGGAGCGTAGCCGTGCATGGCCTCGACCTCCGGCGACCACTCCCAGTGCTCGTCGTCGAAGTAGAAGCGGAACCAGCCGACGTGCTGCTCCCGGGCCGGAACTTCCATCGATACCTCTCGTCCGGGTCACAGCTGTGCACGAGCCGCATGGCCGGGGGTTTGGGAGGGTTTGACGAGCACTTCTGCGCAAGGCAGAACCCTCGGTCTCCCAGGTTCTGCGGGCAACAAATTATTTACACGGAGAGCGCCCCGGATTCAAACCGGGACCGTTAGCCTGTCCGCACACCGCCGAAACAGCGGTGACAGGAGTGACAGGTGTAACGAATCCGGTGTCTGGTGTGAATGACCGGTTACGGGTGTTCACTTGGCACGATCCGCGGAGGACACGATGGTGAAGATCAGCACCATGGGGCTGGCGGCGCTCGGCGTCTCGGCCGCCGTCATCACTGCTCCGGGCGCGCTGGCCGATCCGGCCGACGCCGCGGCGCCGGCCGAACCCGGCACCTCGGTGCAGGCTGCCCCGGCGAACACGGCCGCGACTGACGTGGTTGCGGCACCGCCCACGGAGGTACCGCATCTGACCAGCCCACAGAACCTGCCGCCGGGGACCACCGACAACCCGGATCAGCAGAGCAAGGGCCTCGGCTACCTGCGCGACCTACTGCACGCGATCCGGACCCAGGACGTCAAGCCGGGCGACGCGCTGCTGCTGCTCGCGCAGCGCCCGATGAGCTCCAACACCACCCCGCCGGGGATGTCGTCGACGCCGACCGGCCCGGTGGGCTCATCCTCGGCGGTTCCGGCGCCGGCGGCCGACCCGCCCGCGCCCACGCCGTAGCTCCGTGTCTAGGGCTTGACCAGGGTGAACTGGTCGACGTCGATGTAGCCGACGCGGAACATCTTCGAGCAACCGGTGAGGTACTTCATGTACCGGTCGTAGACCTCCTGGGACTGGATCGCGATCGCCTCCTCACGGCGGGATTCCAGCGCCTCGGCCCACAGGTCGAGGGTGCGGGCGTAATGCGGCTGCAGCGATTGCACCCGGGCCACCTCGAACCCGGCCGCGGCGGCGTGCTCCTCCACCATCGGAATCGACGGCAGCCGACCACCCGGGAAGATCTCGGTGACGATGAACTTCACGAACCGTGCGAACTCGAACGACAGCGGCAGGCCGCGCTCGATCATCTGGTTGGGATGCAGCCCGGTGATGGTGTGCAGCAGCATGACACCGTCGGCGGGCAGCGCGTTGAAGGCCATGTCGAAGAAGCGGGTGTAGCGGTCGAAGCCGAAATGCTCGAAGGCGCCGATCGAGACGATGCGATCGACCGGCTCGTCGAACTTCTCCCAGCCCTCGAGCAGCACCCGCTTGGACCGCGGACTGTCCGAGGAGTCGAACAGCTGCTGGACGTGGGCGGCCTGGTTGCGGCTCAGGGTCAGGCCGACGACGTTGACGTCGTAGCGCTCCACCGCGCGCATCATGGTGGCGCCCCAGCCGCAGCCGATGTCGAGCAGCGTCATCCCGGGCGCCAGGCCCAGCTTGCCCAGCGCGAGGTCGATCTTGGCGAACTGCGCCTCTTCCAGCGACATGTCATCGCGCTCGAAATAGGCGCAGCTGTAGGTCTGCGTCGGATCCAGGAACAACCGATAGAAGTCGTCGGAGATGTCGTAGTGGGCCTGGATGTCCTCGAAGTGCGGAGTCAGGTCGTCCGTTGGTGGCTTACCCATGCCACCAGCTAATCATGCACCCGCGTCAATTACGACCGCGGCCTCGTTGCGGCGCAGGAACGGAACCGTCCAGGGCGGGTCGTAGAACCAGGAGAACGGGTCGCCGGCCGGCTCGATGCCATTGTCGCGAAGGGTGTCCAGCAACTCCCTGGTGTGCGACTCGGTGGACTCGGCGCTGATCAACCCGGAGTAGCGCAGCACCGCGACCGTCTCGCCCGGGACCTCAACCAGCCGCACCACGTCCTCGTTCGGGGTGGGCAGCGAGTCCAGGGTGTACTTCGACGGCATGAAGAAGCGGATGACCCATTCGCCGCCGGGCCCGCGCTGGGACGCGACCGGTGCCGTCATCGCGATCTTCTCGCTCGGCTGCTGGGCGACCGGTGCCGTCATCGCGATCTTGGTCTTGCTCTGGTTGCCGCCGAAGATGTAGCGCGCCAGTCGGCGGAACCCCTCGTTGCGGGCGGCTTCCTCGTCGGCGGCGATAGCGGTCTCGGCCGCGATCCGCGGGCCGTACCGGCGAATCTCGACGTTGCCGATCTTGCGTTCCACGGTGAAGTCCGGCTCCTCGGTGCCGGAGCGGATCCCGACGATCGTGCCGCCGGCCTCTGCGACCTGGCCGAGCGCCCCGATGATCTTGCCGAGCATGGCGTCATCCCTTCCGTCGACGGTTATGCGGTTCCAACGCCGGTGTGGGCTCCGGAGTTCCTACGGTCGGGTCAGCGCGGCGTAGCGGGTTCGATGCTGGTCGGTCGATCCGAACTCGTACTGCAGCGCGGTGAGCCGCTTGAAGTAGTGCCCGATCGCCAGTTCCTCGGTCATCCCCATGCCGCCGTGCAGTTGCACCGCGTTCTGGCCGATGAAGCGCGCCGCCCGCCCGACCGTGGCCTTGGCCGCGGAGACCGCCCTGGCGCGGGTCGCCGGTTCGGCGTCGAGGTTGAGCACCGCCAGATAGGCCGCGGAGACGGCCTGTTCGAGTTCCATGTACATGTCGACCATCCGGTGCTGCAGCACCTGGAAACCGCCGATCGGCTGACCGAACTGCTGGCGCTGCTTGCAGTACTCGACGGTGTCGGCGAGCACCTTGCGCATCGCCCCGACGGCCTCGGCGCACACCGCCGCGGCGCCCTCGTCGCGGGCCTGCTCCAGCGAGCCCGCCGCGTCGTCGGCCAGCAGCGCGGCGGCGGGCAGCCGCAGATCCCGCAGCACGAGGTCCGCGGCGCGGCGGTCGTCGATGGTGCGGTAGCCGTGCACGGTGACGCCGGTCGGCGGAGCGGCGGGGTAGAACTCGGTGAGGAACAGCGCAATGCGTTGCTGCGCAGCGCCTTCGGTCGCGGCGGTGATCAGTAGGTGGGTGGCCAGTGGCGCGTCGGGCACCACCACCTTGGCGCCGTTGAGCACCCATGCGTCGCCGTCCCGCGCCGCGCGCGCCGGTTCCCCGGCGTCGGTGTCGGCCAGGGCCACCACGGCCGCGCCCGCGGCGATGCGCTCCAGCGCCGCCTCGGCGACCGCGCCACCGGCCCGCTGCAACAGCCCGCCCGCGACCACCACGGTGCCGACGAACGGCTCGATCACCAGGGCGCGCCCGAGCTCCTCGGCGATCACCATGAGTTCGACTGTGCCCCCGCCCATTCCACCGACGGACTCCGGCAGCGTGGCGCCCAGGATCCCGAGCTCTTCGGCGAAGCCGCGCCAGACGTCGGGCTGCCAGCCCGCGCCGAGTTTCGCCGCCGTGCGGCTCTTCTCCAGGCAATAGCGGGTGTTGAGGAACTTGCCGAGCCCGTCGCGCAGCAGTTCCTGTTCCTTGCTGAGGTTGAAGTCCATTCAGAGTCCCAGGGTCGCCTTGGCCAGGATGTTGCGCTGAATCTCGTTGCTGCCGGCGTAGATCGACCCGGCCCGGTCGTTGAAGTAGCGCAGCGGCGCCACCGCCTGCCAGGGGTCACCGGACAGGTAGCCGTCGGCGGGCGGTTCGAAATCCGACACCGGACCGCCCGGGCGGGTGGCGTGCGGTTGGTAGACCCGCCCACGCGGACCAGCCGCCTCCAGCGCGAGTTCGGTGATCGCCTGGCTGAGTTCGGTCGACAGGATCTTCAGCATCGACGACGCCGCACCCGGGTTGCGGCCCTCGGCGACCGTGGTCAGCACCCGGTACTCGAGGATCTCCAGCACCTCGGTGCGGATCCGGACGTCGGCGAGTTTGGCGGCGAAGGCGGCGTCGTCCGCGAGCCCACCGGCGTGGGCGGCGACGGACTCGGCCATCACCTGCAGGGCGGGCGCGGTGGCGCCGCCGCCGCGTTCGAACTCCAGCAGATACTTGGCCACCGTCCAGCCGTCGTCGATGCGGCCGATGACGTTGTTCTTGGGCACCCGGACCGCGTCGAAGAAGATCTGGTTCTGGATCTTCTCGCCGGAGGTCATGACCAGCGGGCGGATCTGGATGCCCGGCGTGGTCATGTCGATCAGGACGAAGGTGATGCCCTGCTGCCTGCGCTCCCCGCGCGAGGTGCGCACCAGCGCGAAGATCCAGTTGGCCTCACCGGCGTGCGTGGTCCAGATCTTCGAACCCGTGCAGATGAGGTCGTCGCCGTCGTCGCCGGCCGACATGGACAGCGCCGCCAGGTCCGAGCCGGCCTCGGGCTCGGAGTAGCCCTGGCAGAAGAACACCTCGCCGGTCAGGATGCGGGGCAGGAAGTAGTCCTTCTGTTCCGGGGTGCCGAAGGCGATGATCGCGTGCGCCACCATCCGGATGCCCATCGGGGAGAGCGCGGGGGCGCCCGCCAGCGTCGACTCGCGGCTGAAGATGTAGTGCTGGGTCAGCGTCCAGTCGCAGCCGCCGTACTCCACCGGCCAGGCCGGCGCCGCCCAGCCGCGCTCGTGCAGGATGGCCTGCCAGGCCATGCTGGCTTCGTGGTCGGCGTACACGCTGGTCATCAGCCGGCCGGCCTGCCGCAGGTCCTCCGTCAGGTGCTGGTCGAGGAAGTCGCGCACCTCGTCCCGGAACTCCAGGTCCGCCGCCGACCAAGCCAGATCCATGCGCCAGACGCTAGCGCCTCGCGAGCAAGCGTGCGATATCGGGTTTGGCCGTCGCCGGATCGTGGAACAGAACCCTCGAATCCCGCTCGGGAGGGTAGACGTGACACCGGAGAGGCTCGGTCCCTGAACAAGGGACCGGGCCTTTCGTCCTCCGGTGGTCAGGTGGTCGGCGCGGCGCCCAGCACCCGCTGGATGTCCGGCTTCATCGCCTGCAGTTGAGCGCCCCAGTAGCCCCAGCTGTGGGTGCCGTTCGGCGGGAAGTTGAAGACGCCGTTGCGTCCGCCCGCCGATTGGTAGCGCTGCTGGAACGCCTGGTTGCTGCGGGTGGTCAGGCCCTCCAGGAATTGCGCGGGGATCGCGGCGTTGCCCAGGCCGGCGTCCAGGTCGGTCGGGTTGCCGTTGCCGCTGTAGACCCAGACCCGGGTCCCGTTCGATACCAGCCGGCCCACCTGCACCGTCGGGTCGTTGCGCTGCCAGGCCGGCCCGCCGAACGGACCCCACATGTCGAGGGCGTTGAACCCGCCGGCGTCGGCCATGGCCACCGAGACCAGCACCGGCCAGTAGTCGGCCGAGAGGTTCAGGAAACCGGACAGCGAACCGGCGTAGGCGAACTGCCCCGGGTGGTAGGCGGCCAGAATCAGCGCCGAGCTGCCCGACATCGACAGGCCCACCACGGCGTTGCCGGTGGGGCTGATGCCCCTGTTGGCCGACAGCCAGGCGGGCAGTTCCGAGGTCAGGAACGTCTCCCACTTGTAGGTCTGGGTGGTGCCGTTGCCCACCGCGGGGCGGTACCAGTCGGTGTAGAAGCTCGACTCGCCGCCGACCGGCATGACCACCGACACACCCGAACCGTCGAACCAGGAGAACGCGCCGGTGTTGATGTCCCAGCCGTTGCGGTCGTCCTGGGCGCGCAGGCCGTCGAGCAGGTAGACGGCCCTGGGGCCGCCGCCCTGGAACTGGACGGTGATGTTGCGGCCCATCGAGGCCGATGGCACGCCGAGGACCTCCACCTGCGCGGCGCTCGAGGTCGGTGGCAGGGCGATGAGGCCGAAGCCGGATAGCAGGATGGCCGCGACGAGGGCCAGTATGTTGCGAATTGGGTTCATCGAATGTCTCACTACTGGTCGGGCCCCGACCCATGGGAGTTATCGGAGGCGGTCGG
Organism: Mycobacterium sp.; assembly: GCA_020438785.1. Taxonomy (GTDB): domain Bacteria; phylum Actinomycetota; class Actinomycetes; order Mycobacteriales; family Mycobacteriaceae; genus Mycobacterium. Next base: position 15,539 of record JAGQTW010000239.1, read on the forward strand.
CCATCAGTTACTTGGTGATCACCGAGCTGGCCGGGCTGCTCGATGCGCGGGGCGGACGGCTGCTCGTCGGGATCACCGGGCCGCCGGGTGCGGGCAAGTCGACGCTGGCGCGCGCGGTGCTGTCCGGTGTCGGGCAGGGGTGCTATCTGCCGATGGACGGCTTCCACCTGTCCAACGCCGAACTGGACGGGGTCGGCCGCCGCGACCGCAAGGGGGCGGCGGACACCTTCGACGCCGCCGGCTATGTGGCGACGCTGCGACGGGTCGCGGGGGAGTATGGGCGCCGTGACGTCGACGTCCCCGACTTCGACCGGGCGCTCGACGAACCGGTGCCGGCCGGCCTGGTGATCCCGGCCGATTGCCGGCTGGTGATCACCGAGGGCAACTATCTCGCGCTGCCGGACGGGGAGTGGGCGGCCGTGCGCGGGTTGCTCGATCGGCTGTACTACCTCGACTGCCCGGCCGCGGTGCGGCGGGAGCGGTTGATCCGGCGTCATGTCGAAGGGGGCCGCACGCCGGCGGCCGCGGCGGCATGGGTCGACGACGTTGACGAGCCCAACGCGCGACTGATCGCGGGCGCTCGCGAGTTCTGTGACGTGGTGCTGGATTAGAAGGGCGGCGGATCGGCGGCGGTCTTCGCGTGGTTGCGTCCCCGCTCCCACTTGATCCGTCTCGCCCGCTCCTGGGCTCGGGTGCGGCGGCGCGTCGGCATCATCACTCCGCGTTTGGGAAGTGCCGCCGTCGGGGGCAGCGTGAGTGCCTCGGTCGGAATGGCGAGCTGCGGAAAGAACAGCGCCCCAGCGGGTTTCGTGGTGTACGTGCGGCCGGTCGGCGACGTCCAGATCACCCGGCCGTCCGGTAGCTGCCGATCCGACCAGCCGCCGGGACCGGCGTAGAAGGTCTTGACCAAATGATGAGCACGGCACAGAAGCTTCAGGTTCGACGGATGGGTGGGCCCGATCGGGTAGGGCACGGTGTGGTCGATGTCGGCCACTTCGGCCGGGCGGTCACAGCCGGGGAAGCGGCAGGTCAGATCGCGGCAGCGGATGAAGTCGGCCAGCGACGCCGAGGGTCGGTAGTGCGGCTCCGCGCGCAGTTGCGCACCGCCCGCGACGGGCCGCAGCTTCGCCCGGCTCGCGAGGTCGGGCATCAACTCGGCCAGCACCGCGCCGTAGCCGGGAAGCAGCCCGGGCTGCTGCGCGCCGTCGCCGGTCACGCTCTGGGCCTCGGCCACCAGGTGGATGACGATCTGGCCGGTGTCGGCGCCGCTGTTCTCCCGCGCGGGGCAGTCGCCCGAACCGCAGGTGCAGGCCAGTGCCGACGCACCCGCCGCCAGTGCCCCGATGGCGTCGGCGCGCCGCTGTCGTGCGGTGCGCGGGTCATCGCGGCAGACCATCGCTGCCAACTCGTCGAGCCGGCGATCCAGCGCCGCGGCGTCCGGGGCGCGGACCGAACCCCAGAACTCCGAGACCCCGTGCCGCGACGGGCCCACCTCCACGTGGCGATCCGCATCCGCGGAGCGCTCGGCGCGCACAGCGTCGGGATCAGCCTGTCGCACATGCCAATCCACGATCTCGGCGATCTTGTCTCGCGACAACCAATTCCAGTCAGGGGCGTTGCGGGCCAGCCGCTCGTCGACGGTGGCCATGATGTCGTGGTCGGTGATCAGGCCGGTGCGGAACACCACTGCGGCGATGACGCGGAAGTCGACCTCGCCGGCGGCGAACACCGCGGCCAACCGGGGTAGCCGCTCGAGCAACTCGATCCCGTAGTTCATCTGCGACGAGGCCCGCGCCCGGCTGATGTCGAGCTCGGCACCGACCTCTGCGGCGACTGCCTCCCAGTTGTCGATGCACCACTGCTCGCGGTTGTCGGTGCCCGAGTCACGAATCCGGCGCTGGCAGAGCCGCCCGGCGGCCAGCAGCCGTTCGGCGATGGCCACTCGCTCGCGGTGCTGCGCGCCGCGCATGAGGTCGAGTAACTCCGACTCGGACAGTGTATCGAACATGTGTTCGAGTATAGCGCGGGGTCCCGACAGGATCCGCTAGCAGCAGCGCGCGCCCGGATCGGCCTCGGTGTGGCGGTGGCGCATCTTCCAGTAGTCGCGTTCGCTGAGCACCGGTTCGCCGGGATGGGTCCGGGCGCGGTGCTCGAGGTAGCGGCGGTAATGTGTGTCGCCCATCAATGTGCCGATGTACCAACGGACTTGCCGGGTGATGGCGGTAGCGCGTCCCATAGCTTCTGCACCTCCTTCTCCGCAGGGGTGGCGATCAGGCCGGACGGGGCGAAGATTCGCGACGGCACGGCATCCTCCTCGGCCGGCGGCCGTCCGGTGCCGCGGATCGCCCGCAGCGCAACGACGATCGCCGCGCCCACCACGATGATCACCACCAGCGCGAACACGATCGACAGCGTGCCCTGGATGAACGTGTTGCGGATGACGGCGCTGAGCTGGTCGGCGTTCTTCGCCGAGCCGAACGCGGTCTTGCCCGCCTCCTGGGCATTGCGGTACTGGAAGTGCTGCGTCCAGTAGCCGAGCTTGGGGTCACCGGAGAAGATCTTCTGCCAGGACGCGGTCAGCGTGACGATCAGATCCCACAACAGCGGAATGCCGGGAATCCAGGCCCATTTCAGCAGGCCCTTCTTGATCACCACGACGGTGACGACCGTCAGCGCGATCGCCGCGAGCAGCTGGTTGGCGATGCCGAACAGCGGGAACAGCGTGTTGATCCCACCGAGCGGATCGGTGACGCCCATCAGCAGGATGCTGCCCCACGCCGCGACGACGAT
>JAGQTW010000240.1:0-6681 GCA_020438785.1 Mycobacterium sp.
CGCAGAATCGTCATCGTCCCCATCGGCGGCGCTACTTCACCGTCATCCGGATACCGATCGCGGTCACCACCACATTGACCACGAACAACGCCATGAACGCATACACCACCGTCTCGTTGACCGCGTTACCCACCGCCTTGGCCCCACCCCCGGTGATCGTCAACCCCCGATAACACGCCACCAGGCCCGCGATCAACCCGAACAACGCCGCCTTCACACACGAGATGATCACCTCCGGCACCCCGGTCAACAAGGTGATCCCCGCCGCGAACGCCCCCGGATTCACATCCTGGACGAACACCGAGAAGAAATACCCACCCAGGATTCCGATGATCACCACCAACGAATTCAGAAGCAACGCCACCAAACCCGAGGCCAACATCCGCGGGGTCACCAACCGCTGCACCGGGTTGATGCCCAGCACCTCCATTGCGTCGATCTCCTCGCGGATCGTGCGCGACCCCAAATCGGCACACATCGCCGTCGCGCCGGCACCGGCCACGATCAACACCGTCACCAGAGGACCCACCTGGGTCACCGCACCAAACGCCGCCCCCGCCCCGCTCAAATCCGCCGCGCCGAGCTCCCGCAACAAAATGTTCAGCGTGAAAGACACCAACACCGTGAACGGAATCGCCACCAACAACGTCGGCGCCAACGACACCCGCGCCACAAACCACGCCTGCTCCAAAAACTCCCGCCACTGAAACGGCTTCTTAAAAACGAACCGCACGGCGTCCGCCGACATCGCAAACAGACCACCCACCGCAGCCATCGGACCCGACACACCCGACGACAAAGCAATCCCCGGCGACCACCGATCTGCTGCGCGATTAGCCATTGGCGTCTTCAGAGCCTCCATCGTGTCGTGACATCGCCCCGCCGCCACGGAACTGTCAGTCCCAAAAATTGGAACGTGTTCCACTGACGCCCAACGCAGGCTAGTGCACTTAACGCCCGCGGGGAAGCAAATCCCAGCAATCGAGACATCGGGTGTTGGGAAGCCGACAAACGCCAGTCATGGTGTGCCAGTGCACCGCACAATGATGCGCGGCGCAGTAGCCCCTCCCAGCCAGTGGGAGGCGACCCGATTCGAGGAGCGGACAACGATGGCCAGCCTGCAGCGTTACACCGACCGGCGCGTCCTGATCACCGGTGGTGGATCCGGCATCGGACAGGCCTGCGTGCTGCGCATCCTCGAGGAGGGCGGGCGGGTGGTGGCGGCCGACATCAGCGAACCCGGGCTGGCGGACACAGCAACCAAGGCCGGCGACACCTCCGGCCGGCTGACCACCGTCGCAATTGACGTTGGTGACGAAAAATCCGTGACCTCGGCAGTCGCCGAGGCGGTCAGTGCACTGGGCGGGCTGGACACCCTGGTCAATGTCGCGGGCATCCTTCGTTCCAAGCACTTCCTGGACACTTCGCTGGCCGAGTTCGAGGAGGTGCTCCGCATCAACCTGATCGGCACCTTCCTGGTGACCCGCGCGGCGCTGCCGGCGTTGCGGCAGGGCACCGCTCCCGCGGTGGTCAATTTCAGTTCGACGTCGGCGGCCTTCGCCCACCCCTACATGTCGGCCTACGCCGCCTCCAAGGGCGGGGTGCAGGCCATGACGCATGCACTGGCCGCGGAGTTCGCCAGGGACGGTATCCGGTTCAACTCGGTGCAGCCGGGTTCGATCTCCTCGGGCATGACCGACGGCACCGGCGAGTCGAAACAGAGTGTCGGTCCGGGACTACCGGAGGACGCCAACTACAGATTGTTCGGCCGGGTCGCTCCGCTGGTGCCGCTGGAGAAGGGCGAGAACTTCGCCAAGCCTGACGCGGTCGCCGCGGTGGTCGCCATGCTCGGCAGCGCGGACGCGTTCTGGGTCTCGGGCACCGAGGTCCGGGTCGATGGCGGCGCGCATATGTGACGGCCGCCGGGATGGCATGCTTCCGCCCATGCCGGTTGACCGACTCCTCCCCGACCAGGACGCCGCGGATCTGATCGCGCTGACCCGCGATATCGCGGACAAGGTGCTGACGCCGATCGTCGACGAGCACGAACGGTCCGAGACCTATCCCGAGGGGGTGTTCGCCCAGCTCGGGGCCGCGGGGCTGCTCAGCCTCTCCCAGCCCGAGGAATGGGGCGGCGCCGGCCAGCCCTTCGAGGTGTATCTGCAGGTGCTCGAGGAGCTCGCGGCGCGCTGGGCCGCCGTGGCGGTGGCGGTCAGCGTGCACAGCCTGTCCTGCAACCCGTTGCTGAGCTTTGGGACCGACGAGCAGAAGCAGCGCTGGCTGCCCGGCATGCTCTCCGGCGACCAGATCGGCGCCTACAGCCTGTCCGAACCGCAGGCCGGCTCGGATGCCGCCGCCCTGCGCTGCGCCGCCGTACCGAGCGGGGACGGCTACGTCGTCAACGGCTCGAAGTCCTGGATCACCCACGGCGGGCGGGCCGACTTCTACAACCTGTTCGCCCGCACCGGCGAGGGGTCACGGGGCGTGTCGTGCTTCCTCATCCCGGCCGACCAGCCGGGCCTCAGCTTCGGCAAGCCCGAGGAGAAGATGGGACTCGCCGCCGTGCCGACCACTTCGGCGTTCTATGACAACGCCGTGGTGGGCGCCGAGCGGCGCATCGGCGCCGAGGGCCAGGGGCTGCAGATCGCGTTCAGCGCGCTGGACGCCGGCCGGCTGGGCATCGCCGCCGTGGCGGTCGGGATCGCGCAGGCGGCCCTGGACGAGGCCTGCGCGTATGCCAACGAGCGAACGACCTTCGGCCGCAAGATCATCGACCACCAGGGGCTGGGCTTCCTGCTGGCCGACATGGCCGCCGCGGTGACCGGGGCCCGCGCCACCTATCTCGACGCCGCCCGGCGCCGCGACGCCGGGCGACCGTACTCACAGCACGCCAGTGTCGCCAAGCTGGTGGCCACCGATGCGGCCATGAAGGTCACCACCGACGCGGTCCAGGTGCTCGGCGGGGTCGGCTACACCCGCGACTACCGCGTCGAGCGCTATATGCGCGAGGCCAAGATCACCCAGATTTTCGAGGGCACCAACCAGATTCAGCGCCTCGTCATCGCACGCGGCCTCACGAACACATGATCACCGGGGCCTGATCCCGGCTAGTATCCGTCCATCGACGACGACAATAAAATGGCGCCGCCCCACGGAATGCCGCGCTCCTACCGGGGCGCGGAGAGCGATTCCATCGAAGACTTGCAACTTCGTTGCGGAATCGGTTGCGGACTGCGGCTAAATCGGCAATCGTTTAGCGACGAGGGCCGACGGTCGCGTTCCGTTGGCCTACGGGATGAAGGAGGACGGCCCTGACCGACACCGGAACCACCGCCAGCCCGCAGGCCACCGGTCAGTCCGGTTCGACCAGGGCACCGGGCGGTCCCGTCATCGAGATCGACCATGTCACCAAGCGCTTCGAGGACTACGTCGCGGTGTCCGAGGCCGACTTCTCGATCGGCGCCGGCGAGTTCTTCTCGATGCTCGGCCCGTCCGGCTGCGGAAAGACCACCACCCTGCGCATGATCGCCGGCTTCGAGACACCCACCGAGGGCGCCATCCGGCTCGAGGGGGTCGACGTCTCGCGCACCCCGCCGCACAAGCGCAACGTCAACACGGTTTTCCAGCACTACGCGCTGTTCCCGCACATGACCGTCTGGGACAACGTCGCCTACGGACCGCGCAGCAAGAAGAAGAATTCGGCCGACGTCAAGAAGAGCGTGGACGAGCTGCTCGAGGTGGTCCGGCTGACCGACTTCGCGCAACGCAAACCCGCACAGCTCTCCGGCGGCCAGCAGCAGCGGGTGGCCCTGGCCCGCGCCCTGGTCAACTACCCCAGCGCCCTGCTGCTGGACGAACCGCTGGGTGCGCTGGACCTCAAGCTGCGCCACGTCATGCAGTTCGAGCTCAAACGCATTCAGCGCGAGGTCGGGATCACGTTCGTCTACGTGACCCACGACCAGGAGGAAGCACTCACGATGAGCGACCGGATCGCGGTGATGAACCAGGGCAACGTCGAGCAGATCGGCACGCCCACCGACATCTACGACCGGCCCGCGACGGTGTTCGTCGCCGGCTTCATCGGCCAGGCCAACCTGTGGCACGGCCGACAGACCGGCCGGGCCAACCGCGACTACGTCGAGGTCGAGGTGCTGGGCACCACGCTCAAGGCGCGCCCCGGTGACACCACCATCGAGCCCGGCGGTCAGGCGACGCTGATGGTCCGCCCGGAGCGGGTGCGGGTGTCGATGGAACAGCCCCCGGTCGAGGCCGCATCCGTGCCGGCCAAGGTCGTCGACCTGACCTTCCAGGGCCCGGTGCTGCGGCTGTCGCTGGCCGCGGCCGACGGTTCCGCGGTGCTCGCCCATGTCGGACCGGAACAGGATCTGCCGCTGCTGCGCCCGGGCGACGACGTCTACGTCGGATGGTCGCCGGACGCCTCGCTGGTGCTGCCGGCCGCGGACATCCCGACCACCGAGGATCTCGAAGAGATGCTCGACGACTCCTGAGCCCCGACCTCATCCCACTCCCCTCCCTCCGAACTTCCGGCTCCGTCCCACGAAAGGCATCACCGCAATGGCCAACGAGATCGATCCCCGCCTGCTCGCCCAGCTCGCTTCCCGTCGCCGCTTCATCGGGGGTGGTGCGGCGGCGGCCGCGGCCCTGGTCCTGGGCCCGTCGTTCCTGGCCGCGTGTAGCAAGTCCGACAACTCCTCGGGCAATGCCAGCGGCCCGGCGGCACCGTCGGACGACGGCAAGCCGGCCACCGGCAAGCTGCGGATCTCCAACTGGCCGCTGTACATGGCCGACGGCTTCATCGCGGCATTCCAGACGGCGACCGGCCTGACGGTCGACTACAAAGAGGACTACAACGACAACGAGGAGTGGTTCGCCAAGAACAAGGAGCCGCTGTCGCGCAAGCAGGACATCGGCGCCGACCTGGTGGTGCCCACCCAGTTCATGGCGGCCCGCCTCAACGGGCTCGGCTGGCTCAACGGCATCAGCGAAACCCGGTGGACCAACAAGAAGAACATGCGCGCCGACCTGCTGGACGCCAAGGCCGACCCGGGCCGCAAGTTCAGCGCGCCGTACATGTCCGGCATGACCGCGCTGGCCTACAACCGGGCCGCGACCGGTCGCGACATCACCAAGATCGAGGACCTGTGGGACCCGGCCTTCAAGGGCAAGATCAGCCTGCTGGCCGACACCCAGGACGGGCTCGGCATGATCATGCTGTCGCAGGGCGGGTCGGTGGAGAACCCGACCATGGAGTACGTCCAGAAGGCCGTCGACCTGATCAAGGAGCAGAAGGACAAGGGCCAGATCCGGCGCTTCACCGGCAACGACTACGCCGACGACCTGGCGTCCGGCAATGTGGTTATCGCCCAGGCGTATTCGGGTGATGTGGTGCAGCTGCAGAAGGACAACCCGGACCTGAAGTTCGTGGTTCCCGAGACCGGCGGCACGACGTTCGTCGACACCATGGTGATCCCCTACACCACCCAGAACCAGAAGGCCGCCGAGGAGTGGATCAACTACGTCTACGACCGGCCGAACTACGCCAAGCTCATCGCGCACACCCAGTACGTGCCGGTGCTCTCGGACATGTCCGACGAGCTGAACAAGATCGACCCGAAGCTGGCGTCGAACCCGCTGATCAACCCGCCGAAGGAGACGCTGGACAAGCTGAAGACCTGGGCCGCGCTCACCGACGAGCAGACCCAGGAGTTCAACAAGGCCTACGCGACCGTCACCGGCGGCTGACCACGATGGCCGTTCTGTAATGGCTGGGGTAGCCAGTAGCAACCGGCAGCGGAGCAAGTTGGCTCCGTACCTGATGATCCTGCCGGCGCTCGCCTATCTCGGCGTCTTCTACGTGGTGCCGTTCATCTCGCTGTTCCGCACCTCGTTGTCGAGCATGGGCGGCTCGGTGTACATGCCCAAGTTGACGTTCGGCTGGAATTTCGCCAACTACGCCAACGCGCTGAGCACGTACAAGGATCAGATCCTGCGCTCGTTCGGCTACGCGTTGTCCGCGACGGTGCTGTGCCTGCTGCTGGCGTTTCCACTGGCCTACGTGATCGCGTTCAAGGCGGGGCGGTACAAGAACCTCATCCTCGGTCTGGTGATCCTGCCGTTCTTCGTCACGTTCCTGATCCGCACGCTGGCCTGGAAGACCATCCTCGCCGACGACGGCTGGGTGGTCAGCGCGCTGAACTCGATCGGGCTGCTGCCCTCGGACGGCCGGCTGCTGTCGACAAGTTGGGCGGTGATCGGCGGCCTGACCTACAACTGGATCATCTTCATGATCCTGCCGCTGTACGTCAGCCTCGAGAAGATCGACGCCCGCCTGCTGGAGGCCTCGCGGGATCTCTACGCCACCAACCGCCGGATGTTCGGCAAGGTGATCCTGCCGTTGGCGATGCCCGGCGTATTGGCGGGCAGCATGCTGGTGTTCATCCCCGCGGTCGGTGACTTCATCAACGCCGACTACCTGGGCAGCACCCAGACCAAGATGATCGGCAACGTCATCCAGCGGCAGTTCCTCGTGGTCAAGGACTATCCGGCTGCCGCCGCGCTGAGCTTCGTGTTGATGGCGCTCATCCTGGTGGGCGTGTTGATCTACACCCGGGCACTCGGCACCGAGGACCTGGTGTGAAGGCGGATCGCGCATGACTTCCC
>JAGQTW010000240.1:6735-6937 GCA_020438785.1 Mycobacterium sp.
GAAGCGAAGGCGGATCGCGCATGACAACCGAGGCGGGCGCCGCGATCGCCCACACCCTGGACCACGGCGGCCTGGCCAGGCCGGGCCGCAACTTCCGCGGCACGTTCAAGCTGGGCGACCTCGCGCTGCGGATCATCGCGGGCCTGGTGTTGTTCTACCTGTTCCTGCCGATCCTGGTGATCATCGTCTTCTCGTTCAACAA
>JAGQTW010000241.1 GCA_020438785.1 Mycobacterium sp.
GAGGGCTGGGGCCTGTTCGAGCACGGCGCGCTGGGCCGGCATGACCCGTCCGGCTTCGCCGACTGGCTGACGGTGGCTCCTTAGGTCGGCTGGCGTTCATTCAGACCTCACGCACACCGCTACTCGCACTTCGGCTACCTGAGTTCTGACTCAACGCCGACGAAGCTCGTCGACGATCTCGCCCAGAACCTCGGTGGCGATCGGCCCGGGCTGATACAGGCACACCGTGTCGGAGATGCCGTCCACCCGCTGGCGGATGTGCTCGGCGATCTGCTTCGGGGTGCCGCACGCGGCAATGGTGTGCAGCACCTCGTCGGTGATCAGCCCGGCCATCTCCTGCCAGCAGCCCTGCTTGGACATCGCGTTCAGCTCAGGCTGCAGATCGCCCCAGCCGTGGATGTCGAGCACCGGGCGGTAGGCCGGGGTGGAGCCGTAGAACGCCAGCAGCCGGCGGGCGGCGTCGTGATCCTCACCGGCGGACAGGATGATCTCGGGCACGATCGCGAACCCGGACTCGGCCCGCCCGGACGCCGCCAGCCCGTCGCGCACGGCGGGCATGGTGGCCTCACGCAAGAACTTCGCCGACCCGAACGGCATCACCAGCAGCCCGTCGGCGACCTCGGCGGTGGCCCGGGTCAGCCGCGGGCCCAGCGCGCCGACGTAGATCGGCGGCGGGCCAAAGGGATTGGGTCCCGGGTTGAAGGTCGGCGTCATCAGGGTGTGCCGGTAGAACTCGCCGCGGAAGTCCAGGCGCGCGCCGGTCTCCCAGGTGGCGAAGATCGCCCGCAGCGCGGACACCAGTTCGGCCATCCGGGCGACGGGCTTGTCGAACGAAGCGCCGTAACGCTTTTCGATCTGCGTGCGGATCTGGGTGCCCAACCCGAGGGTGAACCGGCCCCGTGCCAGCACCTGGTGATCGTAGGCCTGATGGGCGAGCTGCATCGGGTTGCGCGGGAACGCGATCGCCACGTTGGTCAGCAGGTCGAGACCGCCGACGGTGGATGCCAGTGTCAATGGCGCGAATACGTCATGCGGTCCTTCGAAGGTGAACACCCCGGCGGCTCCGGCATCGCGAAGCGCGCGGGCGCGATCGATGGCATCGGTGGGCCCGAACAGGGCGGTCATGACTTTCACGGCCCACTCACCCTAGCGAAAAGCGGTGATGGGTGACACTGAACGCATGAGCCTCGTCACCTATGAGCTGCAGGACCACGTCGCCACGATCACCCTGAACCGCCCGGAGGCACGCAACGCGATCAACGGCGCGCTGCGCCGGGAACTGAACGCGGCCTGGGATCGGTTCCGCGACGAGGAGGACGCCTGGGTGGGCATCCTGACCGCCACCGGCGAGGTGTTCTGCGCCGGCGCCGATCTCAAGGACGGCGAGGGCTCCGTCGGAACCTTCGGCGGCACCTTCTGGGAGAAGCCGACGATCAACAGCTTCGAGAGCGGCATGGAATTGTTCAAGCCCACCATCGCCGCGGTGCACGGGCCGTGCATCGGCTACGGGCTGACCGGAATCCTGTTCTGCGACTTCGTCATTGCCAGCAACACGGCGGTGTTCTCCTACCCGGAGGTCTCGATCGGGGCGCCCACCATCGTCGGCGCCATCCGACTGCCACCGCGCGTCGGCTGGGCCAACGCCATGGAGCTGCTGCTGACCGGCAAGCCGATCGACGTCGAACGGGCCAAGGAGATCGGCCTGGTCTGGAGGGTGGTCGAAGCCGAGGAGCTGCAGGCGGAGGCGATGGCCTGGGCCCGCACGCTGACCCGGGCCGCGCCGCTGGCGCAGCGGGCCACCAAGGAGGTGGCGTGGCGGACCGCCGACATGGGCTGGATCGAGTCGGTGCGCTTCGGTGAGGTGATGCGGAAGGTCGCCGCGGCCACCGGGGACGCCGCCGAGGGCGTCCGCGCCTGGGCGGAGAAGCGCAAGCCGGAGTGGAAGGGCCGCTGAGCCTGCCGATAGGCCACACTGTGGTGGTGGGCTACGACGTGGTGGTGATCGGAGCGGGCTTGGCGGGCCTGACCGCGGCGCGTGAACTGTCCAGGCAGGGCCTGGACCCGGTGGTGCTCGAGGGCCGCGACCGGGTGGGCGGGCGCACCAAGCCGGCCACCCTGGCCGGCGTCCCGATCGACCTGGGCGCCTCCTTCGTCGGCCCCACTCAGGATGCGGTGCTCAAGCTGGCGGCGGACCTCGGCTGCGACACCACCCCCACCTACAACGCCGGGGTCAACCTGATCCGCTGGCGCGGCACGGTGCGCCGCTACCAGGGGACGATCCCGAAACTCGGGCTGCTCGGCCTGGTCGACATCGGCCGCGTGCAGTGGCAGTTCGAGCGCATCGCAAAGGGGGTCAGCATCACCGAACCGTGGACGTCGCCGCAGGCGGCGAAGCTGGACGCCGTCAGCCTGGGCGGCTGGCTGAGATCCATCAAGGCCTCGGCCGGCTCGCGGGACCTGATGGCGATCATGTCGCGGGTGACCTGGGGGGCCGAGCCCGACGAGGTCTCGATGCTGCACGCGGTGCGCTACGTGAAGACCAGCGGGGGGCTGGACCGGATGCTCGACGTCGCCGGTGGCGCGCAGCAGGACCACTTCCCGGGCGGCTCCCACCAGATGGCGGCCCGGATCGCCGCCGAACTCGGTGACCGGATCCGGCTGAATGCGGCGGTCACCCGCATCGAGTGGTCGCCGGACGCGGTGGCGGTGACGTCGTCGAACGGCGTTGTGGAGGCCCGGCGGGCGATCCTCGCCGTCGCACCGGCCCAGCGCCTCGACATCGACATCGCCCCCGCGTTGCCGATCGAATACCAACAGCTGGCCCAGCGCTGGCCGCTGGGCGCGCTGACGAAGTCCTATGCCGCCTACCCGACTCCGTTCTGGCGGGCCAAGGGCCTCTCCGGGCAGGCGTTGTCGGACGAGGGCCCCGTGTTCATCACGTTCGACGTCAGCCCCGGCGCGGGCGGTCCCGGCATCCTGCTGGGCTTCACCGATGCGCGCCGATTCGACCGGCTGGAACCCGCCGAGCGTCGCGAGCAGGCCCTGGGCGGTTTCGCCGCGCTGTTCGGCGAGGAAGCCCTGCGGCCCATCGACTTCACCGACCAACGTTGGGGCGCAGAGAGTTTCGCACCCGGCGGCCCCACCGCGGCGGTGCCGCCCGGGTCGTGGACGCAGTTCGGCCCGCTGTTGCGCAAACCGGTCGGCCCGCTGCACTGGGCGGGCACCGAGACGGCCGACGAATGGACCGGCTTCATGGATGGGGCGGTGCGCTCCGGGCAGCGGGCGGCCGCCGAGGTGGCCGGCTCGCTCCAGCCGTCGGTCTAGGAGCTGATGCGCCGCTCCGAGAGCACCGCCGACACCAGGGCGCGCAGGTGGTGGTTGACGGCCTCGGGGTGTTCCAGCGGCGCGCAGTGCCCGCCCGGCATCTCCACCAGCTCGACCAGGTTGGGCGCCGCGTCGGCGATCTTGCGGGCCTGGCACATCGGTAGCAGCCGGTCCTTGGTACTGCCGATCACCAGGGTGGGCACGGTCAGGCCGGACAGGTCGATGTGGCGCGGCCCCATCTCGTTGACGAGCACGTTGGCCCACGCGCCGCGGCCGGCGGGCGGGGTGGCGGCGAACAGGTCGTGCACGAAATCGGCGATCGCGGGATCGGCCTCGGCGCCGACGGCCATCATCGCGACGAAACGACGGCTGCCGGGCTGCGCACCGCGGAAAAGCGGTGCCCCACCGAAGGTTTCGATCATCCGCTTGGCGGCCAGCGCGCGGCCACCGGCCAGCATGCCGGGCACCCGCAGCAGCTTGATCTTCTGCAGCAGGTCGCCGGTGGTGGTGTTGATCAGCGCGACCGCGGCGGCGCGTTCCTCGACCCGGTGCCGGAACCGGTCCGCCCAGGACGAGATCGCGATACCGCCCATCGAGTGCCCGCCGATGACGGCGCGCTCCCCCGGGCGCAGCGTGGCGGCCAGCACGGCGTCGAGATCACCGGCCAGGTGCTGCAGGCTGTAGGCGCGCCGCGCCGGGACGCCGCTGCGGCCGTGGCCGCGATGGTCGTAGGCGATGACGCGGAAGTCCCGGGACAGGTCGTTGATCTGCTCGTGCCAGACCCGCAGCGAGCAGGTGATCCCGTGCGCCAGGACGATCGGGTAGCCATCCTCCGGGCCGAAGACCTCGGTGTGCAGTCGGGTGCCGTCCTCGGCTCGAACCCGGACGGTGGTGCTCGGCGGCAACGACGGGCCGGGAAAGGCCAGCTCAGCCTGGCGAGATGACGGCATCGGGGCTCCTCATCAGTGCGGCGACTCTGCCGCGCCGGGAAAGCTTAGCCCGTTTAGCCGGTTTCACACGGTTATCCGGGCGGGTTGTTATGACAACTAGGCCCGGGCGTGACGGGTTCACTCCACCGCGGAGAACCTTTCGGCGTGGATCTGGTCCTCCGGAACGCCGGCCGCCCCCAGCGCCACATACGCCGCGTCCACCATCGGTGGCGGCCCGCACACGTACACGTCCGGCATCTCGTCGAGCAGGGAGACCTCGGCCGCGGCCAGGTCCACCGGATTGCCGGTGGCGCCCGCCCACGCCGGGTCGGGGTGCCAGACCACGGTGTCGTAGCGGAAGTCCGGCAGCGAGTCGGCGAGCGCCTGCAGTTCCTCCTGGCCGAACACCTCGGTGTGACGGGTGACGCCGAAGAACAGCCGGGCCGGCTGCGGGTCACCCCAGTCGGCCATCCGGCGCAGCATCGACAGCAGCGGTGACAGCCCGGTGCCGCCGGCGATGAACCAGCGCGGCCGCAGCCCGCTCTCGGCCAGCCCGAACTCACCCGTCGCGGCGGTCACGGTGAGCTCGTCACCGAGGGCGGCGGTGCCGCTTAGGTACTCCGACATCGCCCCGCCGGGCAGCAGCCGGATGTAGAACTCCAGCTCACCGTCCCAGTTGGCGACGTTGGCCGGCGAGTACGCCCGCCGGGCATCGCGGCCGGGCACCCAGATCCGCACGAACTGACCGGATTCGAAGTCCGCCGACGACGACCCACCCGCGTCGTCGAGCAGCGTCAGCCGAAGCCGCATCACCGCGTCGGCCACCCGGTCGAGTCCGGTGATGCGGGCCTGATGCCGGGTCGGCGGCGCGGTGACGATCTGGCCGCGGTCGTACGGCAGGTCGATGCGGCAGTCTTCGCGGGGGAAGCTGCGGCACAACAGGATTCCGCCATCTTCCTCCGGTGTCTCGATGACGTCCGGATCGTGGCCGCCCATCTCCACCCGGCCGCCGGTCAGCACCGCCGAACAGGCCCCGCAGCCACCGGCCTGGCATGCCGACTTCAGCACCAGGCCGGACCCCTCAGCGGCCGCGAGAACCGTTGTCCCCGAGCCACACCTGATGGTGGACTCGGCACCGTCGTTGGTGACCAGGACGACGTCATAGGAATCGACTTCGGTTTCCATGGGACTGTCGGCGATCTCGGTCATCAGGCCCCGGCCATCGCGTCAGCGAGATCCTCCGCGGGATCGCCGATCGGCTTGAGCGCGAACTTGTCGACCAGGATGTCGATGACGGCCGGGGTGAGGAACGCGGGCAGGGTGGGCCCGAGGCGGATGTTGCGGATCCCCAGCGACAGCAGGGTCAGCAACACCGCCGCGGCCTTCTGCTCGAACCACGACACGAACAGGCTCAGCGGCAGATCGTTGACGCCGCAGTCGAACGCGTCGGCGAGGGCCAGCGCGATCTGGATGGCCGAGTAGCTGTCGTTGCACTGCCCGACGTCGAGCAGGCGCGGGATACCGCCGATGTCACCGAAGTCGTGGGTGTTGAACCGGTACTTGTTGCAGCCCAGCGTCATCAGCACGGTGTCCTTGGGTGCATGGTCGGCGACATCGGTGTAGTAGTTGCGGCCCGGTGCGGCGCCGTCGCAGCCGCCGATGAGCAGGAACCGCTTGATGTCGCCGGCCTTCACCGCCTCGATCACCTTGTCGGCGACCGAGAGCACCGCGCCGCGGGCGAAGCCGGTGGTGACGGTCTCCTCGGGCACGTCGACGGTGAACCCGGGCAGTGACTGGGCGGCCTTGACCACCAGCGACAGATCCGAGGTCTCGACGTGGCGGATGCCGGGCCAGCCGACCGGGCCGGTGGTGAAGATCCGGTTGCGGTAGGCGGGCTGCGGTTCGATGAGGCAGTTGGAGGTCATCACGATCGGGCCGGGGAACGCGGTGAAGTCGCGCTGCTGGTCCTGCCAGGCGCCGCCGTAGTTTCCGGCGAGGTGGGCGTGCTTGTGCAACTCGGGGTAGCCGTGTGCGGGAAGCAGCTCGCCGTGGGTGTACACGTTGATGCCGGTGCCCGCGGTGGCCTCCAGGACGGCGGCCAGGTCGTGCAGATCGTGACCGGAGACCAGGACGGCCTTGCCGATCACCGGGGTGACCCGCACCGCGGTGGGCACCGGGTCACCGAAGCTGCCGGTGTTTGCGCCGTCGAGCATCGCCATCACCTGGTAGTTGACGTTGCCCAGTTCGAGGGCGTGCCCCAGCAGCGCGTCGGCGTCGGTCGGGCCCGCGCCCAGGAAGGCCAGGCCGTTCTCGATGCCGGCGTCGGTCTCGTCGGTGCGGTAGCCCAGCGCATGGGCGTGGTGGGCGTACGCGCAGACACCCTTGAGCCCGTACAGGTTGAGGTTGCGCAGCCCGACGATATCGGCGCCGAGCCTGTCCAGGTCGGCGTCCACGCCGACGGCCTTGGCCTGCTCGACGACCTCGGAAATCTTGGCGGCGGGAACGAATTGCGCTGCGCCGGTGATTGTTTCGGGTTCGACGCCGGCGGCGCGGGCGGCCGCCTCGTAGGCGGCCTTGGCCTGGTCGCGAACCTCGACGGCCGCGGCGATGAGCTCCATGAATCGGGTGGCGTTGAAGTTGACGTTGGTCAGCGTGGTGAACAGGTCGAAGGCGGCGTGCGCGGCGAACCGCGGGTCGGGGGCGCCGAGTTCGCGCAGCTTCTGCGCGTACTGTCCGATGCCGAGATCGACCTCGACCAGCACGTCCTGCAGCGCCGCGGTGGCGGCGTCCTTGCCGCAGTTACCCTTCGTCGCCGAGCAGCCGAAGGTCAGCAGGTTCGGGCGGTCGGGGGAATCGGTGCGGTCGGTCTGCTCGCACTGGTAACAGAACATCGGGTCTCCTGACGCGGTAAGCGGTTGACGTGGCCCACGCTAGGAACCCGCGACGAGACGTACCTTGACCTAGATCAAGGCGCCGATGTGCGCCCGGTCACAGGACCGACTGGCTGCGGGAGTGCGCGTCGAGGGCGGCGACGTCGGGGATCTCGACGACCGACCCGTCCACCCTGATCAGGCCTTCCGCCGACAGTGTGCGCATCGCCCGGGAGAACGTCTCCGGCGTCATGCCCAGCCGGGAGGCCAGCACCTGCTTGAGGGCGGGCAGTTCCACGGTGGCCGCGACGGTCCCGGACTCCCCCGCCGCGCCCAGCATGTAGGCCACGATGCGCTGCGTCGCCGACTGCAACGACAGCATCGCGATGTCCTGAACCTTGGACTGCAGCCGCTTGGCCATCGAGGCCAGCATGCTCCGCGCCATCATCGGGTCCTCGTCGAGCACCCGGTCGACGGCGGTCGCCGGGACGAACAGCAGCCGGGTGTCGGCCAGCGCGGTGCTGTCCACCGGATAGGGCTCACGCAGGAACATCACCGCGTGGCCGAACGCGCTTCCCGGACTGAGGATCTCGACGACCTTGACCGCACCCTCGGAATTCGACACCGAAAGCTGCATCCGGCCGTCGAGCACGATGTAGAAGCCGGTCGACGGCGTCCCCCGGCGGAACAGCACCTGACCGGCGGGCAGGAAGATCGGACGGCTCTGGCCGGCCAGGAGGTCGACGTGCGCCGCGTCCAAGCCGCCGAACATCGGCGCCGAGGCGATCACCTGCCGCAGATCCGGTTCCATAGCAGCTATTGTGACCTCTACTCCAAGCCGGGAACCGAAGGTGATTGCGATGAAGAAGTACTCCGCCGCGCTGTTGGCCGCCGTCGCACTGGCGGTGTCACCCGTGATCGCGCCGGCCGCGCATGCCGACACCTGCGAGGGGCCAGGCTGCGTCGACCTCGGACCCCTGGTCGAGGTGGGCAACGATGTCGAGGTGGGTGCGGCGGTCTTCGCCGACGCCGCCGACGCCGTCGCGCAGGCCGCGTCGGGTCGGCCGCCCTGCTACACCCCGGCCGGCGTGCCCTACTACACCCCCGGCGACTCCCCCTGCTGAGCGATTTCAGCCAGCCACTGCTGGTAGCGCCCATGCGCTGCCCTGCTCGCGGTCGAGCACGGTGAGCGCCTTGTTCTTCAGCGCGAACACGTAGACCAGCAGGCTGACGGCGATCACCGTGGTGACGTAGGCGATGAACCAGCCGACGTGATGCCCGGACTTCGCCGCCTGGTACAGCAGGGGCGCGGTGCCGCCGAAGGCCGAGTTCGCCAGGGCATAACCCAATCCGACGCCCAGGGCGCGGATTTCGGCGGGGAACAGTTCGGCCTTCACGATCGCGTTGACCGAGGTGTAGCCGGTGAGGATGACGTAGCCGACGGCGGTCAGCGCGAAGGCGCCCAACGGTGAGGTCGTGTGCGGCAGATAGGTCAACAGGACGTAGGTGTAGAGCACGCCGCCGATGCCGAAGAAGACCAGTAACGGCTTGCGCCCCAGGCGATCACTGAGCAGCCCGCCGATCGGTTGGATCACCATCAGCAGGATCAACCCGAGCAGGTTGATCCACGTGCCGGTCAGCGCCCGGTCGGACCCGAAGGTGGACTTGACGATCGCCGGTGCGTTGATCGTGTAGGTGTAGAAAGCGACCGTGCCGCCCGCGGTGATCAGGAAGACCAGCAGCAGCGGACGCCAGTGCTTGGTGAACAACGTCTTCAGCGAGCCGGCCTCGGGGTCCCTGCCCTCCCGGATCGCCTCGAGGTGTGACTCGCTGAGCGACTCGTCCATGGAGCGGCGCAGCCACAGCACCACCAGCGCGGCGACGCCGCCGATGAAGAAGCCGATCCGCCAGCCCCAGGCGGTCACACCGTCGACATGCAGCACGGCGAGCGCGATGAGCAGGGTGAACTGGGCCAGCACGTGCCCGCCGACGAGCGTGACGTACTGGAAGGACGACAGGAACCCGCGGCGGTGCGGGGTGGCGGCCTCGGACATGTAGGTGGCCGAGGTTCCGTACTCGCCACCGGTGGCGAACCCCTGCAGCAGCCGGGCCAGGACCAGGACCACCGCGGCCCAGTTGCCGATGATCTCGCGGGTCGGCATGACGGCCACCACGAACGAACACGCCGACATCAGCGAGACGCTGAACATCAGGGCGGCCTTGCGGCCGCGCCGGTCGGCGTACCGGCCGAAAAACCACGACCCGACCGGGCGCATCACGAACGTGACCGCGAAGATCGCGTAGATGTACAGCGTCGACTTGGTATCCGCCTTGTCGAAGAACTGCGCCTCGAAATACGTTGCGAACACGGTGTAGACGTAGACGTCGTACCACTCGACGAGGTTGCCCGCCGAGCCCCGCACCGTGTTGAGCACCGCCCGTCGGGTGCTGGTCTCGGCGCGCGTCGGACCGGTCGGTGTGGGCGGGCTCATTCGAAGGACCCTAACCGGCGACGGGCCGGCGCGGCTAGCTCAAGGCGACGGTGGTGCCCGCGGGTGCGTCGGCGCTCATCACGATGTCGTAGAGCTTCGGGGTCCAGGCGTGCGAACCGCTGGCGGCCGGCGCGTAGGAGGTGTGGATGGCGATCTCGGCCGGTGACACCTCGGTGGTGTCCGGGTCGTAGTCGCAGACCGGGTCGCCGACGTCGCAGACGCTGACCGTGCGCGCACCGATGGTCGCGGGCAGCTTCGAGGTGTTGGCCGATGCCAACAGCGAGTGCTCCTGGGCCACGCCCATACCGACGCCGGACGCCGCGGCGGCCGATCCCATATTGATCGTGGTGTCGACCGGCAGCCGGTCGCCGTCGGCGATCAGCAACGCGGCGACCACGTTCGGGTTGTCGGCCAGGTCGTAGAGGTTGCGGTGCACGATCATCGCGCCCTGCGAGTAGCCGGCCAACACCACCTTGGTGTCGGGGCACTTGGCGGTGAACGCCTTGAGCTGCGCGGCCGTCGCCTTGGTGCCGTCACCGACGCTGCCCAGGAAGCCGAGCCAGCCCCTGAGCCCGCCGTCCAGCGGCACCGGCGCGGCCGGGTACTGCACGGCCTCGGCGGTGATGGTGCGCCCGCTGGCGGCCAGGTCGGCCCGCAGCTGTTGATAGGACTGGTAGACCACATCGCCCATGCCGTCGTTGGCGGCCAGGGCCGCGCCGTCGCGCTGGCCGGATCCGGCGGCACCGATCCAGTGGTAGTCACCGCAGTCGGACGCCGCCGCGGCGGTGCCGGTGGTCAGCCCGGTCAGCGTCATGGCGGCCGCCACGAGGGCCAGGGCCGCACGGCGAATCACAGCGAGTTACCTCCGGTTATGGGTGGTTGATCGCTGACTTATCGCTTCCGGGCCGGTTCGGCGTTACTGCCAGGCGAAAACCGGCTGTTCCAGCCCGTTGACCGGGTCGTGCCGGCCCTCCAGGCACAGCCAGCGCAGTTGCAGCAGCACCGCCCCCGTCGGGGCGTGGATGAGGTCGTTGCCCAGCGGGATCTGCACCACCGGCCGGGGGCTTTCCGGAATGGTGATGAACCGTGGGGAGTCCTCGCGGCGCAGCTGATGCAGCCCCACCCGGTAGACGGCCACCACCTCATCGGGGGCCGGTTGCGGATCCAGCCGCCCACCGCCCCACAGCACCACCGGGGTGATCACATAGCCGGAGCGGGTCGGATAGTCGTCGAGCAGGCCCAGCACATGCTCGCCGGACAGCGTGACGCCGACCTCCTCGTCGAGCTCCCGCAACGCGGCGTCCACCGCCGTCTCGCCCGGGTCCAGGCGGCCGCCCGGCAGCGCCCACTGGGCGGCATGCGCTCGCAGTCGAGATGCCCTGCGGCACAACAGGAAAGCGGCACCGCCGGAGACGTCGACCATGCGTCCGTCCAGGCCCGCGTCCATCGGCCGGCCGGCGATCCAGTCGTCCACCGGCGCCGAATCCACCCTGTCCTCACCGACTTCGGAGTCCACGATGACGACGGCGACGGCCGCGTGCCGCTTCGTCGGATCGGTGACGGTGCGACGCTCGTGGCCGGCGAGGTGCGCCCGGATCTGTTCGCGCAGCGCCGTGTCGTACCCGATTGTCACAATCCCATAGTGACCGATAACGGACCGCAGGCTGCTGCGGGGCCGTAGAACGGTGGAACGGAGGGGTTACATGCGTTATTCACTGCTATTGGTACTGGCCTCGGTGGGGGTGCTGTGCGCGCCGGTGGCGTACGCCGACCCGGCACCGGATCCGCACATGCCGAACATGCAGGCCGGTTACTGCCCGGGCGGCGGGATGGGTTCGCAGGTCTGGGCGGCGTACTGCGACGGGGTGCCGTATCCGGACGGCACGTTCTGGCATGCGATCCAGTACGGGGTGCCGGTGATCGGTCACCCGTACGGGCTGCTCTCGCCCGGGCTGCAGTGCGTGGTCGGTGGTGGGCCGATCCCCCAGCCCGCGCCGCCGGGCGGCTGCGGCGGTGCGGTACCGCCGGCCGCGCCGGAGTGAGTCAGTTTGTCCACGTAGTGGTTTCGCTCACCGGCCTGCGCTCGGTGGGCGGCGGGGGCGGTTCATCGGGAGGCAGACCGAGCCGGATCAGGGCCTGCGGATGCGCCCCGCCGTCGAACACCTCGCAGGCCAATCCCAGGCGGCTGCGCATGTCGTTCAACGGCTCGGTGAGCGGGCAGCTGACCAGGCCCATCGCGGTCGCCGTCAACGTGAGGTGACTGAGCGCCTCCCCGGCGCGTAGCCGCATCTCGTCGTTGTCCTCGCGGGTGCCCAGCACGAGCAGGACCGCATCGTCGTCCGGCTCCACGGGGGCCGCGATGAACCGCAGCGTCACATTGCCGTCCTCGCCGCGCACCCAGCGGGAGCGCGGAACGACGGCCAGTTCCACCCTCATCCGCGCCGCACGGATGTAGAGCAACTCGAGCGTGGCGGGCGGGATCCGGCGGGCCGGGTAGCGGCGCCGGTCGGCCCGCCGGAGCGGAATCGCGGCGGCTAATTCCAGGTGCACCGGGCCGGGGGGCTGCTCGGCGACTTCCAGGACGGCCAGTGCTCCGTTGTCGCCACCGCCGGGGAACCGCCACACCCGCGGGCGCCAGCCCGCCGCGGCGAGCGCCACCGCGCAGTGATCCAGCACCGCCCCGCAGCCGAGCAGGACATCGCGCCGGTCGGTCGGGGTGTCGCCGCCTTGCCGGCTCCAATCGGCGTACAGCCGCACCGCGGAATCGTCGACGAGCCAGCGCCAGGGTTGGCGGTTGGCCAGCGACGGTGCACGGGCGGCGACATCGAGCACGCTGGTCAGCGCCGCGCGGTCGGGAAATGAGGACACCAGCCGGCTCACCTCCCGTCGTCGTGCGGCGAGTCCGATTATGCATCGCCGTGGGACGGGCCCGGGGCGTGCCTAGTGACGGGGGCCGTTGTCTCCGATCCACCCGGTCAACGCCTCCTCGAGCGCGGCTGCGACGGTTACCCCGGCGCGTCCGGCGGCCTGCTCGAATCGGGTGGCCAGCTCCGCCGGAACTGAGGCCGTAAGTCTGGTGCGCTTCGGCTCGGGGTTCGTCGGCACAGCGGACCTGACAGAGGTGTGCCGGGCGATTGTCGCGTCCATCGCCTCCCGCAGTGCGGGGAGCTCGTCGAGCAGCGCCGCCAGATCATCACGATCGATACGCAGTGCCTCGGCCGGCCCGGTGGTCGTCACGGTCGCCGAGCGCAGCTTTCCGCTGCGGATCGCCGACTCCCCGATCACCTCGCCAGGCCCCAGGGTGGCGATCAGGTCTCGACCGACGTAGACCCCCGCCTCCCCGGTGAGCAGCACATAGCAGGCGTCCGAGGGCGTGCGCTCATGAATCAGCGGCCACGGCGTCGACCGCGACTCATGACGTGCCGTTCGAACAAGCCGTTGGAGTTCGTGATCCGAGAATTTGTCGAAGGTGCTGAACTCGCGTAGCCGACGAACATCGCGTGCCGCACGCAACTGCGCCTCGTCTTGCTCGGTCGGCGACTTCCCGCGACCCTTGCCGGCGTTCCGGACGGCGACCATGACGGTGGACTCCTTGCCTTGTGGTGCCGACCCCATGCGGCACCGTCAGTTCAGTGTCGGCTCGCAGGGTTGGCCTGGCATGAGTGCCGGACTACTCAATGCGCGTTAGCGGCGGTCCATCGCCACGTGCGGGTATGTTCGGCTTCCCCGGGTCGGGGAAGTGAGTAGCCGGGCAAGGAGGCGATGTGCTGGAGATGAAGTCGCAGTGCGAAAGGTGCCAGACGGCATTGCCCGCCGACCTTTCCGGGGCACTGATCTGTAGCTATGAATGCACCTGGTGCGATTCCTGCGCCGCGGAACTCGGCCACCGTTGCCCCAACTGCGGCGGTGAGCTCGTCACGAGACCAGCCCGCGCGGCGGGCTGACGGACGGATCTCGGCGAGCGCGGCAGTTCTGGGTAATTGCCGCGCGTGCGCTCAGCATTACTTACGCTGTGCCTTGTTCTGGGGAGGACTGGGGGTTGAGGAAATGTCAGCTGATCTTCGCGGCCGTAGTGACCACGTCCTGCGGAAGTACGCGCCGATCTTGGGTCTCGTCGTCTACCTCGCGCTGATCGCTGTCGTGGGACTGATCGCGATGCTCACCGGCGCGCGGTGACCGCGGAGTTACCGCCCGGCGCGCGCGAAACCCCATCCCCGGCATCAGCTTTCGCCGTCTGGCGTGCGGCGCGAAGCTTGACCATGATCGCCGCATGGTTGGGCGGACCCAATCGGCAGCAGTCCCCCGACCCGCTCAACAACGCCCTCGGCGATGCCCAAGGCCGTCAGGCACTCAATCAGCAGCGCAAGGGAAGCCGTCGCGTTCGGACGGCCCGGACTGCTCAGATGCTCAATAAGCACCCCGACATCCTGCTACTGGGCCGTGATCGGCGAGCCGTATTCCAAAGCCGTTGGGTCCTTCTCGGCGGTCTCACCCCGAAACAGCGGGGAGGTCTATTCGCCGTCTACTGGTTCTACCCGGGCCTAAAATCAATCGGTGGCCCGACAGCACTCCTCGGAGGATGATGGCTCTGCGACGGCAAGCGATCATGCGACCGTTGAGGTGCTGTGGGCCGCCACCGACGCGCTGATCGACCCGTGCGTGCTTCTGGAAGCGATGCGGGACGCCTCCGGCGAGATCGTCGATTTCCGCTACCGGCACGTCAACCAGGCGACGTGTGACTACTTCGGCGTGTCTCGTGGCTACCTGGTCGGCAGTGGAATGCTGGACACCACGCCGGGTATCAAAGAATCGCTGCTCGCCGATTTCATCCGGTGTCTGGAGACCGGTGAGGCGTTGATACTCAACGACTTCACCTACGACAACGAGATTCTCCAGGACACCCGCCGCTACGACCTTCGGGCCACCCGGGCCACCGGCGATTACATCGTCCTGACCTGGCGCGACGTCAGCGAGCGATTCGAAGCCCAACAACGCCTCGCAGCGTCCGAAGCGCGTTACCGCCAGACCATCAAGAGCGCCGCCGTCGGTATGGCCCTGTTCAGCCCGGATGGTGGCTTCACGGAGTTCAACGACGCCTTGTGCGATTTCTTCGGCTACGACCCGACGACCCTCCTCCACATGACGTGGCAGGAACTGACCGCACCCGAAGACCTCGACACCAACGTGCAGAACGTCCGAGAAATCCTGTCCGGGCAGGCGGACACCTACCGGACGACCAAGCAGTACCTTCACGCTGACGGGCATCGCATCTGGGGTGACCTGTCGTTGGGCTGCCTGCGCAATTTCGAAGGCAAGGTCGAATACTTCATCGCCCAGATCACCGACGTCACCCCGATCGAGCGCGAATTGCGCGAACGTCTGGAGTTCGAAGCATTCTTGTCGGACGCGATCGCCGACGGACGCCTGATCGCCTATGCCCAGCCGATAGTCGATGCCCACACGGATCGGGTGGTCGAGGAGGAATTACTGGTCCGGGTGGTCGGACGTGACGGGCGGGTGATGGTGCCCGATGACTTCCTTCCGCAGGCTCGGCGGTTCGGCCTGATGCCGACGATCGATCGGTTCATGGTGGCGCGCGGTATCGAGCTCGCCCGAGCGGGCCGCCGGGTGGCAGTGAACCTATCGGCGCACTCAATCAACGACGGGGCAACGGTCTCGACGATCGTCGAGCAACTTCGGGCGGCAGGGGATGCTGCCGCCCGGGTGTCCTTCGAGATCACCGAACACACCGCCCTGGCTTCCACCGATCTTGCCGAGCGGTTCTCCGCCGATATGCGCCGGCTTGGATGCAGGCTGGCCCTCGACGACTTCGGCACCGGCTTCGGCTCGTTCACCGAACTTCGCGGAATGATGTTGGACAAGTTGAAGATCGACCGAAGCTTCGTCTCCGGCCTGCTCCGAAACCCCCAGGACGAATCGGTGGTCCGGGCGATCATCGCCATCGCCGGCGAATTCGCGCTACTCACCACCGCAGAGGGCGTCGAAGACGTCGAAACCCGAAACCGGTTGGTCGAACTGGGGGTGGACCAACTGCAGGGCTTTCTTGTCGGGCGACCTGCACCGGCGACGAGAGCCGACGAGCGCAGGCAGTAACTAGATCGATGCGCGGCGTGCGTCGTTATCTCGGAACAGAAGGCATAAGCGACACTCTTCGCCCCAGCGCGATGGCGACTCTTCCCGCAGTTGGATGCGCGGAGAAGGCGCTTCTCGATCCCCCAAGAGCGGCCCGTTGAGCCCAAGAAAACAAAGCCAGGTGAGAGGGAAAGACCCTCTCACCTGGCTTACCTAGTAGCGGGGACAGGATTCGAACCTGCGACCTCTGGGTTATGAGCCCAGCGAGCTACCGAGCTGCTCCACCCCGCGATGGTGAACCCAAGGTTACCGAAACCGGGTGAAGCGACCAAATCGGTGGCCCGCGAGCGCCCTGCCAGGGTGTTTGCATCCGGCCGCGACACCCGACATCCTCGGTGCCGATGATCCGATCCAGAACCGCCCGCGCCTCCGGCGCCCTCACGCTGGCCGCACTGAGCCTCGTCGCCGCAGGTTGTGACCACAATCAGGGCCTTCCCGCCGACAAGCCGGCCGCGAGCGCCGCGCCGTTGCCGATACCGCTGACCACGAAGACCTCGACCACCCCACCGGCCAAGCCGGCAGTGGACTACACCAGGCTGCTGATCCAGGACCGCGACATCTCGGAGCCGAACGAGACCTACACCGCGCAATCGCCGATCATCAACCCCGACGGCCGACCGGGCGCCGAGGTGCTGCTGGTCAACCAGAATCAGACCAAGGCCATCAACGTCCTGCTCGTCGGCCTACCCAACCCGGCCGACGGGCCGTCCGCGCTCGGCGAGGCCGTCGCGAACCTGGCGAAGACGATGACCGGCACCGCCCCACAGCCCTCGCCGGTCGGCACCGGCGGCACCGTCGTCACCGGCACCTCGCTCGACGGCAAGAAGTCGGTGACCGTCCTGCTGTTCACCGAGGGCGGCACACTGGCCCGCATCGAATTCGACGGCGTGGCAGGCCAACCCGTCGCTCCAGTCTTCGTCACCGACGTCGGCCAGAAGCAGGCCATCGCTCTGCGCGTCGGGCAGCCCGCCTAAAGCCCGAAGCTACTTCGCTACTTGGCGGCCTCATACTTGTTCATCGCGTCGTCGAGGCGCTGCAGCGCCGCACCGTACTGCGCGAAGTTCCCGCTGCGCTGAGCGTCCTTCACCGCGCCGAGGGCGGTCTGCAGCTCCTGCAGCGCCGCGGATTTCGCCGGTGACAACGCCGTGACACCGCCCGGCGGCGGCACCGCCGCGATCGGGGTCGGCACCTCGGGCGCATTCGCCGGGGGCTGGCCGCCGGTCGGCTGGTCCGCCGGGCGTCCCGCCGGCTGCCCGCCGGGCGCGTTCGCCGGTGCCGGACCGGTGGCGGTGGCGCCGGCGCCCGGGCCGAAGATGCCGTCCAGCGCGGTGCTGACGGTGGGCCCGTAGCCGACCTTGTCGTTGTACATCATCGCCACCCGGATCAGCCGCGGATAGGACGAGGCGGCGTCACTCGAGCCCGGCGAGGCGTACACCGGCGACACGTACAACAGGCCGCCTTGACCCACCGGCAGCGTCAGCAGGTTGCCCCACCGGATCCGGTTCTGGTTGTCGCGCCCGATCACACCGAGGTCCTGGCTGACCGCGGTGTCGGTGCTGATCGCGTTGAACGCCAGCTTGGGGCCGTTGACCTGACCGGGGATGGTCAGCACGGTGATCTTGCCGTAGGTGTCCGGGTCGGAGCTGGCGCTGATGTAGGCGGCCAGGAAGTCGCGCCGGAACCGGTTCATCGCACTGGTCAGCTGGAACGACGACGAACTGTCGTTGCGCGCAATGTCTTTGGCGACGATGTAGTAAGGCGGCTGGTAGCTGCTCGCGGTCGGGTTCGGATCGAGCGGGACGTCCCAGAAGTCGGAGGTGGAGAAGAACGTCACCGGGTCGTCGACGTGGTACTTGGCCAGCAGCATGCGCTGCACCTTGAACAGATCCTCCGGGTAGCGCAGGTGCGCGGCCAGGTCCGGGGTGATGTCGCTCTTCGGCTTCACCGTGCCGGGGAACACCTTCATCCACGCCTGCAGCACCGGATCCTTCTCGTCCTGCGCGTACAGCGTGACCGTGCCGTCGTAGGCGTCGACGGTGGCCTTTACCGAGTTGCGGATGTAGGACACCTGCTTGTCGGGGGCCAGCCGGTTGATCGCGACCTCGGTGGAGTCCGCGGTCGCCGAGGACAGCGACGTCAGCTCCGAGTACGGGTAGTTGTCCAGCGTGGTGTAGCCGTCGATGATCCACACCATCCGCTTGTTCACGATGGCCGGGTACACCGAGCTGTCGGTGGTCAGCCACGGCGCCACCGCCTCCACCCGCTGCGCGGGGTCGCGATTGAACAGGATCTTGCTGTTGGAGCCGATCACGTTGGAGAACAAGAAGTTCCGCTCGGCGAACTTCGCCGCGAACACCGTGCGGGCCAGCCAGTTACCGACCGCGACGCCACCGGTCCCGGTGTAGGTGTAGTTCTTGGTCTCGGTGTTGGTCTCGTAGTCGTACTCGCGGTCGGCGCCGGTCTTGCCGACGATCGCGTAGTCGGCGGCGGTGTTGGAGATCACCGGGCCGTAATAGACCCGCGGCTGGTCCAGCGGAGCCGGACCGGGCGAGATGACGCTGCCGTTGGCGCCCACGACGCTCGCCAGGAACTCCGGGTAGCCGCCGTTCTGGTTGGGGTCGTTGGCGATCCCGCGCACCGTGTTGGCCGGCGAGGCGATGAAACCGTTGCCGTGGGTGTAGACGGTGTGCCGGTTGATCCAGTCGCGCTGGTTGTCGATCAGCCGATCCGGGTTGAGCTCACGGGCGGCCACCACATAGTCGCGCAGGCTGCCGTCCGGGCCCTGGTAGCGGTCGATCGACAGCTGGTCGGGGAAGTAGTAGAAGTTCTTGCCCTGCTGGAACTGGGTGAAGGCCGGGCTGATGATGGTCGGATCGAGCACCCGGATGTTCGAGGTGGTGGCCCGGTCGGCGGCCACCTGCTGGGCGGTGGCCGGCGCGTTGCCGCTGTAATCCCGATAACTCACGTGGTCGTTGGTCAGGCCGTAGGCCTGCCGGGTGGCGTTGATGCTGCGGCTGATGTATTCGCTTTCCTTCTGCGCCGCATTGGGTTTGACGCTGATCTGCTCGACGATCAGCGGCCAGCCCGCCCCGACGATCAACGAACTCAGCAGCAGCAGCACCAACCCGATCGCCGGGATGCGCAGATCACGCAGGAACAGCGCCGAGAACACCGCCGCCGCACAGATCAGCGCGATGGCCAACAGGATCAGCTTGGCGGGCAGCACCGCGTTGATGTCGGTGTAGCCGGCGCCGGTGAACGGCTTGCCCGCGCGGGTGTGGCTGAGCAGTTCGTAGCGGTCCAGCCAGTACGCGAACGCCTTGAGCAGAACCAGCAGACCGACCAGGGTGATCAGCTGGATGCGGGCCGCGCGGCTGAGCGCCCCGGTCCGGCCGGCCAGCCGGATGCCGCCGAAGATGTAGTGGCCCACCAGGTTCGCCAGGAACGCCATGAACACCGCGACGAACAGGAACGACAACACCAGCCGGTAGAACGGCAGCTCGAAGGCGTAGAAGCCGAGGTCCTTGCCGAACTGCGGATCGGCGATACCGAAGTCGCCGCCGTGCAGGAACAGCTGGATGCGGGTCCAGTAGCTCTGCGCGACGATGCCGGCCAGAAGGCCGATCACCGCCGGCACCCCGAAGCCGAATAGCTTGAGCCGCGCCATCACCGCGGTGCGATAGCGCGCCACCGGATCGTTGGGCCCGGTGGTGGGCACGAACACCGGACGGGTCCGGTAGGCCAGTGCGAGCCCGGCGAACACGATGGCGCCGACGACCAGGCCGGCCACCAGGAACACCACCAGCCGGGTGACCAGCACCGTGGTGAACACCGAGCGGTAGCCGAGCTCGCCGAACCACAACCAGTCCACGTAGGCGTCGATCAACCGCGGGCCGATCAACAACAACACCACGACGGCGAGCGCAACACCGATCAGGATCCGGCTGCGCCGGGTCAGCTTCGGCATCCTCGCGGCGGGCCGCATGTTCACGGATCAGGCTCCTGATTCTTCTCGGGCCGCTGCGAAGAGCTGCGCGTGCACCACGGCCACAACTCTACGCATCTAGCAGCTGGGCGGACGCCCGCCGGAGGTGAGGGTGTGCAGCGAGTCGACGGCTTGGTCGAGGGTGGCGACCTTGACCAGCTCCATGGCGTCGTTCTTGGCGGTGCGGGCCTCGTCGCAGTTCTCGGCGGGCACCAGGAACACCGTCGCCCCGGCCTCCTGGGCGGCCATCATCTTGTGGGTGATGCCGCCGATCGGGCCCACCTTGCCGTCCTCGCTGATGGTGCCGGTGCCCGCGACGAACTTGGCGCCGTTGAGGTCGCCGGTGGTCAGCTTGTCGATCACGGCCAGGCTGAACATCAGGCCGGCCGACGGGCCGCCGATGTTCGCCAGGTTGAAGTCGATGGTGAACGGCGCCCACGGGGCGTCGAGCACCGCGATCCCGAGATAGCCGTAGTCACGATCGGCGTTGTCGCCCAACGTGATCCGTGCGGTGCCGGGCGGGGCGTTCTTGCGCCGGTAGTCGATGGCGATCTCCTGGCCGGGCCTGGTCTTCTTCAGCAGCGCGGTGAACGCCTCGACATTGGGGATCGGGGTGCCGTCGACAGCGTCGATCGCATCCCCGACCTGCAGCTTGCCCGCCGACGGGCCGGGATCGGTGACCTTCTCCACGGTCAGCGCCTCGGGGTACTTCAGGAAGCCCAGCGCGGCGTACTCCGCGCTGTCCTCGGAATGCTTGAAGTCGGCGTTCTGCGCCTTCTCGACGTCGTCGCGGGACTTGTCCGGCGGGAACACCAGATCCCGCGGCACCAGCTGCTCGCGGCCGGAGAGCCACAGGGTCAACGCCTGGCCCAGGGTCAGCCCGTCGCGCTGGGACACCGTCGTCATGTTCAGGTGCCCCGAGGTGGGCTTGGTCGGGGTGCCGTCGATGGCCACCACCTGCTTGCCGTCCACCTCACCAAGGGTGTCGAAGGTCGGGCCCGGCCCCAGCGACACGTACGGCACCGTCACGACGGCCAGCAGCACGCCGAACACCACGATCGGCACGAGCGCCACCATCAGCGTCAGAATCCGCCTGTTCACGCCGCCAAGAGTAGATCCGGCGGGCAGGAGCGCAGCGACCCGGGGAACACCCGGCGGCCCGGGTTCACTGACAGCTGATCACCGGTCCACCGCGCGCGGCCCCAGGTGGGTACCGTTGAGGGCATGCCTGACCTGCCCTTCGGCTTCGCCGCCGGAGACGACCCGGATCCCGACAAGCCGAAGAAGGACCGCGAGCCCGGCCCCGGCGACCCGTTCGGGTTCGGCGCCGGCGGCTTCAACCCGGCCGACCTGGGCCAGATCTTCACCCAGCTGGGCCAGATGTTCAGCGGCGCGGGCAGCGCGATGAGCGGCGGCTCGTCCGGGCCGGTCAACTACGACCTGGCCCGCAAGCTGGCATCCAGCTCCATCGGGTTCACCGCACCGGTGTCGGCGGGCACCGTCACCGCGATCACCGACGCCGTGCACCTGGCCGACACCTGGCTGGACGGCGCCACCGCACTGCCGGCCGGCACCGTCAGGGCGGTCGCGTGGACGCCCACCGACTGGGTGGACGGCACCCTGGAGACCTGGAAGCGGCTGTGCGACCCGATGGCCGAACAGATCTCCAACGTGTGGGCCTCGGCGCTGCCCGAGGAGGCCAAGACGATGGCCGGGCCGCTGATGGCGATGATGACCCAGATGGGCGGCATGGCGTTCGGCTCGCAGCTGGGCCAGGCGCTGGG
>JAGQTW010000242.1 GCA_020438785.1 Mycobacterium sp.
CGCCGCGCTGCGCCGCGCCGACGAGATGGGCGATGCGATCACCGCGCGCGGCGGCAGCGGGCAGATCGCGGCCGCACCGTCGCGGCCGCGCCGGGCCGACTGGATCGCGCTGGCGATCTCGGCGGCGGTGTGCGCGCTGGCGCTGTGGCTCGAGGTGGGCGTGTTCCCCCGTTAGCGCCGCGCGGCGGTGTTGGCGGCCCCCTGGGCTGCGGCCAATGTCGGTGCGACCGGTCGGCGGCCGAGGAACATCTCGTCGAAGTACGGTTTGATCGCCTGGTAGCCGGCGGCGAACCCGGCCCCGCCCGGTGCCGCGATGCGCGGCCCCTGCAGCACGGCGAAGAAGGGTGTGACGTCCACACCCTTGGCCGACCAGTAGTCGAAATACACCCTTTGGGCGGCCAGCACGGCGGGGATCGCCGCGCCGTGGCGGCCCACGAACTCGTTGCCGCGGCTGCCGCCCAGCCAGGCCAGCACCTCGCGGACCGCCGCCGGATTGCGGGAGGCCGGATTGCCCGCAGCCACAATGCCGTTGGTGACGCTCACCCGCCCGGCGGGCCCGGTGGGCAGCATCGCGACCCCCCAGCGGAAGGTGGCTTGCTGGGCGATCTGGGCGAGGTTGTAGGTGCCGGACTGGAACACCGCCATCCGCCCGGCCAGGAACTGGTTGCGGGAGAAGTCGCCGTTGTCGTTGGTGTCCGACGCCGGTGGCGACACCCGATCGGTGTTGATCAGCCCGACCACATAGTCGAATGCGGTGACGGCGCCGGGGTTGTCGAACGCGAACCGGTCACCGGTGGTGAACGCCCCACCGGCCGAACCGATGTAGTTGAGGTAGATGCCCTGCAGGTCGTTGGCCGCGTTGTAACCCCACTGCCGGCCGTGGGTGAGCC
Organism: Mycobacterium sp.; assembly: GCA_020438785.1. Taxonomy (GTDB): domain Bacteria; phylum Actinomycetota; class Actinomycetes; order Mycobacteriales; family Mycobacteriaceae; genus Mycobacterium. Next base: position 891 of record JAGQTW010000242.1, read on the forward strand.
GGGTGAGCAGCGGGCGCAGGGTGTCGAGGGCTGGGTCGGGGTCCCAGCGGGCGTCGCCGAGCTCGGCGGGGCTGACGCCGTCGGCCGCCAGCAGATCGGCGTTGTAGTACAGCGCGATTCCGGCGTCGGTGAGCTGCGGCACCCCCCACAACACGCCGTTGCGGGTGAACTGATCGACCACCGACGGCTCCCAGTCCGGTGCGGGATCGACGGGCATCAGCCGGCCGTTGTCGGCGTACTCGGCGAAGTAGGAGTTGTTGATCCAGAAGATGTCGTCGGCCCCGCCGCCGGCGACGTCGGTGCGCAGGGTGTCGAAGTAGGTTGCGTACGACACCACGTTGACGTGCACCTCGATGTCCGGATGCTCGCGGGTGAACTGCGCGAACGACTCCCGGTAGGCGGCCGCGACCTGTTGATCCCACAGCCGGACCGTGACGACGGTGCGCCCACTGGGCTGCGCGGTGCGGCCCAGCACGACGGCGGCGGCCACCAGCACCAGCGCGACCGCGACCAGCGCGGCCAGCATGCTCGTCGAGGAGCGCGGCCGCCTCATTTCGGGCCGGCTTTGCCTAGATCGTCACCAGGGTTGCGAAATCGGCGAATCCACGACCGTGGTGTCGATGTCGATGCGCCGGTGGGGTTCATTTCAGCCCGGTCACCACGATCGAGGACACGATGCGGCGCTGGAAGGCCAGGAACAGCACGATCAACGGGACGATCGCGACCGTGGTCGCCGCCATCACCAGCGTCCACTGCGCGTTGTACTGCGACTGCAGCCCGGCGGTGGCCACCGTCAACACCCGCCAGGTGCCCCCGCTGGTGATCACCAGCGGCCACATGAACGAATTCCATTGCGACACAACGGTGATCAGTGTGAGCGTCACCAGGATCGGCTTGCTGGCGGGCAGCACCACGTGCACGATCACGTCCAGGGTGTTCGCCCCGTCCAGGCGTGCGGCGTTGATCAGGTCGCGCGGGATGGCCCGGAAGTACTCCCGAAGCAGGAAGATCGCGTAGGGGGAGCCGAACAGGAACGGCAGGACCAGCGCCCAGAAGGTGTTGCGCAGCCCGAGTTCGGCCATCATCAGATACAGCGGGACCACCGTCACCGTGGCCGGCACCATCAGCGTCGCGATGTAGACCCAGAACAGCATGTCGCGGCCGGTGAACTCCACCTGCGCGAAGGCGTATCCGGCCAGCACCGAGAACGTCAGCTGGCCCAGCGTGATCATCGCGGTCATCAGTGCGGTCACCGCCAGCGCGCGGCCGAACCCGGCGTCACCGAGGTCGGCGTAGTTGGCCAGCGTCGGCGGGCGTGGCAGCGCGAGTGGGGTACCGGTCGCGAACTGGTGGGCGGAGGTGACCGATGTCAGCACGCCTAGGGCGAACGGGACCAGGGTGATCAGCGCCCCGGCGAGCAGGCAGGCGTAGATCAGGATTGCCCGCCGGGTCATGAGAGCCGACTCTATCGCGGTGTCGTCGCTGGTGAGCCGGGTTTTGCTGCTGCTTTAGCAAGTCCGTTACCGACCAATCTAAAAAGCCAGTTGGACATCGTGTGTACACTTTGCTGGGCAAGAATCAAGACTTTGCTGAACAGTCCCGGAGGGTCATGTGAAGACGCTGCTGAGGGCCGGTCTGTCGGTCGGATTGACGGCCGCCCTGATCGGGGCGCCGTCGTCTGCGAACTCCGGCCCCGTCGCGACGACGGCGGAGGTGCGGCTGGCGGCGACCGTTCTCACCCTCGAGGGCGGGCTGGTCGGGCTGCAGCACGTGGTCGCGTTCACCCAGATGCAGCTGGGTGGCCAACTGTGCGATGCCCCGAACAACTGCCAGGCCGTCAACTACTTCGCCCTGCCACTCGGCCAGCGATTCAACGAGATGGGCGCGGACCGGCTTATTCAGGACATCGCGGCATTGCCGAACGACGGCATCCCGATCACGATGTTCGGGCACAGCCAGGGTGGCCAAGTCATCTACGCGGCGCTTCGGCGCTGGGCCGCAGACCCGGCCAATGCCCCTGACCCGTCGCGGGTGTCGTGGGTCTCGATCGGCAACCCGGAGAACAACTTCGGCGGCAAGGCCGCCACACCCCTGCCCGCCGACTCGCCCTACCAGGGCACCGAGGTCATCAAGCAGTACGACGGCTGGGCGGACTGGCCTACCGACACAACGAATCTGCTGGCGGTGGCCAACGCGGCAGTGGGTATGTCCACCACGCACGTGTTCGGCTACTTCAACGTCGACGTCAACGACCCCGACAACATCCGGTACACCCCCGACAAGGCCGACGGCAGCCCCGGGAACATCACCTACGTCTTCGTTCCCACCAAGGTGCTGCCCCTGGTCTCGCTGACCGGCCCCCTGGTGCCGCTGCTCAACCCGATCCTGGACCCGATCCTGCGACCGCGCATCGAGGCGGCATACCGGCGGCCGATCGGGCCGGTCCCCGCACCCACCGCGGCGGCAAGCCAACCGGTCGTCGCCCAGGTGCAGCCGGCCACCCTCGCCTCAGTAGACCTCGTAGGTGCTGCGCCGACGGAAGTACAGGTGCTGGACAACGGTGACACCGACCAGAACGACGAACAGCACCAGAGCCATGACCGCGGCCCGGCCTATCGCCGCAGCGCCGAAAGCTTCGGCGTAGATCCGGTGGGCGACCAGGTCGGTGTGACCGGCGGGGCCGCCACCGGTGAGGGCGTAGACGGTGTCGAAGACCTGAGCGGCGCTGACGATGCCGGTGACGGAGACGAAGAACAGGGTGGGTCGCAGCATCGGCAGGGTCACGTGCCAGAAGCGCTGCCAACCGCTCGCACCGTCCAGACGCGCGGCGGCCTGAATCTGCGGGGGGATGGCCAGAATGCCGGCCAGGAAGAACAGCGTCACGTACCCGACATTCGTCCACACGGTAACCGCCGAGACAACCGGCAGGGCCAGTCCGGGGTCGGTCAACCACTCGATGCGCCTGCCCAGCAGAGTGCTCAAAGCGCCGTCGGTGGGAGCCAGGATCCAGCGCCACAACACCGCAACGGCCAGCGGGGAGCACACCCACGGCAGCACGTACAGGGTGCGGAACGCCCCACTGCCCGGAAGCCCGCGAGCCAGCAGTGACGCCGCGGCCAGGCCCAGCACGATCTGGGCCGGAACCACGATCGCGATGAACACCAGCGTTACCAGCAACGAGTTGCCGAACCCCGAGTCGGTGAGCACCGACCGCCAGTTCTCCAGTCCCACATAGCGGATGGGGCTCAGCAGGTCCCACCGGTGCAGGCTCAGCCACACCACGACGAGCATCGGCAGCAGCAGGAAGCACACCACCCCGAACAGGCTCGGTGCCAGCAGCGCGTACCCCAGCAGGGTCGAGCGGGCGCGCCGGGTGATCACCTCAGTCATTAAAGCCGGTGGCCGCTACGGTGGAGCCCGTGACAGCACGTGACGTCGATCCCGACTTCATCGCCCTGCCCCGCCATCGGCTGGCCGACGCCGCGCTGAGCGCCGCGCTGCAGGCCGGCGCCGAGTACGCCGACCTGCGCATTCACGCGATCACCAACGAGGTGGTGCAGCTGCGTGACGGCGAGCTGGAGACCGCCGTCACCGACCGCGAGATCGGCCTGGCGGTCCGGGTGATCGTCGACGGCACCTGGGGGTTCGCCTCGCACGCCGAGCTGGCCCCGGAGGTCGCGGCCGAGACGGCGCGCCGGGCGGTCGAGGTGGCCAGGACGCTGGGCGCGCTGAACGCCGAACGCATCGAACTGGCCGCCGAACCCGTCTACGCCGACGCGACCTGGGTGTCGAGCTACCGGGTCGATCCGTTCACCATCCCCACTGCCGACAAGATCGCCCTGCTCGAGGAGTACTCCGAACGGCTGCTGGCGGCCGACGGGGTCGACCACGTCTCGGCGATGGTGCACCCGGTCAAGGAGCAGGTCTTCTACGCCGACACCTTCGGCTCGTCCATCACCCAGCAGCGGGTCCGGATGATGCCGATGCTGGAGGCGGTGGCCGTGGACGCCGCCGCGGGCAGCTTCGAGTCCATGCGCACACTCGCGCCACCGACCGCCCGGGGCTGGGAGGCGCTGGCCGACGACGAGGTGTGGGACTGGACGGCCGAGTTGGCCGAGCTGCCGACCCTGCTCGCCGAGAAGACCAAGGCGCCCAGCGTCGTCGCCGGGCCCACCGATCTGGTGATCGACCCGACCAACCTATGGCTGACCATCCACGAATCCATCGGGCACGCAACCGAATACGACCGCGCGATCGGCTACGAGGCCGCCTACGCCGGGACGTCGTTCGCCACCCCCGACAAACTGAACACCATGCGCTACGGCTCCCCGGTGATGAACGTGACCGCCGACCGCACCATCGAATACGGTTTGGCGAGCATCGGTTACGACGACGAGGGGGTGGCCGCGCAGAGCTGGGATCTGGTGCGTGACGGCATCTTCGTCGGCTACCAACTGGACCGGGTGTTCGCCCCCCGGCTGGGCCAGGCCCGCTCCAACGGCTGCTCCTACGCCGACTCGCCGCACCACGTACCGATCCAGCGGATGGCCAACGTGTCGCTGCAGCCCGGGCGTGCGGACCTCAGCACCGACGACCTGATCGGCCGGGTGAGCGATGGGATCTACATCGTCGGCGACAAGTCCTGGTCGATCGACATGCAGCGGTACAACTTCCAGTTCACCGGGCAGCGGTTCTTCCGGATCCGCGACGGCCGCCTCGACGGCCAGCTGCGCGATGTGGCCTACCAGGCCACCACCACCGACTTCTGGAACTCGATGGAAGCCGTTGGCGGGCAGTCGACCTGGCGCCTCGGTGGGGCGTTCAACTGCGGCAAGGCCCAGCC
>JAGQTW010000018.1 GCA_020438785.1 Mycobacterium sp.
CGGCGCGCAGCATCGGCAGCCACAGCCTGGCCGCGTAGGCCCCAAGCCGGTTGTCCTCGCCGTCGCACTCCTCACCGGGCCGCAACGGCTGCATCAGCGTCGCCAGCGACGCCTTCGGACCCCATGCCCGCTCATGCGCGGGCTGCTGGTCCTCGCCCGGATAACGATTCGAGCGCCAACGATATTCAGCGGCACGTACCGGGTCGTCCCCGCAGTGCCGGGCCGTGGCCCAGGCGTAGGAGGTCTTGACCGGAAGCGGCAGCGGTTCGCGGCGGCCGGCGTCGTACAGCGCGACCAGATCACGCAGCAGATCGACCGCGGATGCCTCGGGGCGGCCCAGCGTTTCCCGGCGCGGCGTGCTCCCGCGCTTCGGCCGGCCGATGCATAACGCCGACCACTCGGTTCGCGGCTGGTGCGCGTACAACGCCAGCAGTGGCAGCCACGCCTCGAGTAGATGCCGTCCGTCGAGTTTGGAGTAAGTCACCGAGACCAGTCGCTGGCCGAACACCGGGGTGACCGTACCGGCCAGTCGGCGCCCGCCCCCGAGATCGATGTCCACATCGATGGCGCGGGGCTGCACCTGCCGGGACTTGAGGGCGTCGGTGGCCAACAGTGCCACCTGGTCACGGATCTCGGTGGCCTTGCGCCAGCCCAGGTTTCCCGGTGGCAGGGTGCCGCGGCGCCATTCGGCGTCGCGGGCCTCGTTGGGAGTCATCCCGCGCAGAATGTCGGCGAGCATCCGGTCACCGACGGTCCACTCCTCGAGCGCGTCGATGTCGACGGGCATCGCGTCGGTGACACCGTCCACCTCCCACGGCAGCGTGTAGTCCAGTGCCCGGAAGAATCCCTTCACGGGATCCTTGAAGAACCCTACGAGGTCGGCGAGTGCGACGTCGGCGATCGGCGGCGCGGGCAACGGGCCGGAGATGAACGGTGGCTGGGCACCACGGTCCCCGGCGGCCGCGTGGGCGGCCCGCAGCACGACGGGGTCGAAGCTGAACGGCTCCCCGGGGATGAGTGCCCCGCGCTCGACGTTGCGAACGTCGAAGGGCTGCAACGGATGATTGATGAGGATGCTCTTCCGCACCGGCTCGGGTGTGGTGGTGTCCAGGGTGTCGAGCAGTTCGGCCAGCGGTACGGCGGGCGGACGGACCTGCCCGGAGATCTCGTTGGCGCCGGTGTAGGTGATGACGAGTCTCTCCGTTGCCGCGCCGATCGCGTCGAGCAGCAGCTGCCGGTCCTCGGAGCGGACGTCTCGTTCACCGGTGCGGGGTTCGCGGGCCAGCGCATCGTCCCCGTCGACGACGCCGATCCGCGGAAAGACAGTGTCGTCCAAACCGACCAGGCAGACCACCCGGTGTGGCACCGAGCGCATCGGCACCATGGTGCACACGGTCAGCGTGCCGGTGCGGAAGTTGGCGCGAGTGGGTCGGCCGGCGAGGTGGCGGCTCAGCAGGGCGGTGACGTCGGGCAGCCGCACGACGCTGCCTGGCGCGCCCGGCCGGGCCAGGATCTCGTCGAACTCGCGGTGCAGTTGGCTGACCTGCCAGGCGTCCGCGTCCTCGGTCCGCGTCAGCGCCGCGATACCGGTGCTGAGCGCGGTCAGCCACTGGTTCAGCGGTTGCGCGCCGGTGAGCGCGTCGGTCACGCCCTGCAGTCGTCCCACGAATTCGGTTAGCCTGCCGGCCAGTTCGACGCGATTGCTACCGACGTCGTCGAGGGGGAGCGTGTTCTGCAGCCAGGCGCGCGAATCGTCGGACATCGCCACGCCGGCCAGCACCCGGTCCAGCCCGAACCGCCATGTGTTGTGCACGAAGTCGACACCGAAGGGGGTGCGGTGCTCTTCGTCGAATCCCCACCGGATGTTGGCCTGGCGCACCCACCGGGTGATGCCCTCCAGGTCGTCGTCGGTGAAGCCGAACCGGGACCGCACGGGCGTGGTCTGCGCGATGTCGAGAACCTCGGATGCGGTGGCCCGGCCCCCGGCCAGCGCGAGCAGTCGATCCGCCACCGCGAGCAACGGATTGGTCTGCACCAGCGACCGGTCGGCCAGCCGCACCCGCAGCCGGTGCGCCGGGTGCGCCCCCGGGACGACCTCGCCCAGCCCGAAGTCCGCCGCGATCAGCGGGGCGTAGCTCTCGATGTCCGGGCACATCACCAGGATGTCGCGCGGCTCCAGCGTGGGGTCGTCGACCAGCAGGCCGAGCAGCACCTCCCGCAGCACGTCGATCTGCCGGGCCGGGCCGTGGCAGCTGTGCACCTGCACCGACCGGTCGCCGTCCCGCAGCGTGCGAGCCTGTGGGCGACGGGCATTCGCGGCGATATCGGCTTGCAGCCAGCCCAGCAGGGTGTCGGGCCGGCCGGCGCCGCCGAGGAACTCGTCGGTGGCGACCGTGGCGGGCAGGCTGCGCTGCAACTCGCGCAGGTCGCGCCCGAGGGTGGCCAGCAGGGGATGGCCGACGCTGCGATGACTCGTGTCCTCGCGGCGCGGGATCGTTCCGTGCTCACCGGCCAGCGCCGTCCACAACGCCGCGCTGGGATGGGGCAGCCACAGGTGCACGTCGTGGTGGACGCCGAGTGCCTCGATGAGCTCGATGTCGGTACTGGCGAGTCGGGTATGACCGAACAGCGACAGCCTTGCGGGCAGCTCGGCACCGGACTCCCGCAGTCGGGCAATGGTTTTGGTGTGCCGCACGTGCGGAGGGTCGATGGCCATCTTGTCGACCAGCGCCCGCCACAGCGGCGGCTGCCATTGCAGGTCGGCGTCGAGTCCGTCGGCTGCGCCATCGAGCCAGTCGATCAGCAGTTGCGGACGCTGCCGGGCGTAGGAGGCGAACAGCCCGGCCAGCCGGCGGGCCACCGCGTAGCGGCGACCCCGGCGCAACTCCGCCTCCTCCCCCGCGGCGAAGTGGCCGAGGTGGGTGGCCAGGGTTCGGCACCAGGCCTCGTCGAGGTGCGAGTCGACGACGGCGAGCAGCGGCCACACCATCGCATCGGGGGACCACGGGTCGTCGTCGCGGGTGCCGGTGATTTCCGCGATCAGCGATGCCGGTGACCGGAAAGCGACCCCCGCGCAGACGCCGTCGACGCCGCTGCCGCGGCCCAGCACATGCGACAGCCGCTGACTGAGCCAGCGTTCCACCCCGCGCGCGGGTACGACCACGAGTTCCTCGGCGAACGGGTCGGGCTGCGGGGTGGCAAGCAGCGCTCCGAGACCGTCCGCGAGCAGATCCGTGCGTTCGGCGCGGTGTACGTGCAGGGCCATCGAGGACAACGGTAGACCCGGGGACCGACAGTTTGGTGCTGTGCCGATCGGGTAGCCGTCGCATCGGGTGCTCGGGGGCCCGGTGGACCGATAGTCAGGAGGGAACGATGGATCCGGAATCACGGCCGACGGCCGACGCGCCGATCGGTGAACTGTTGTCCCAGCTCTCGGGGCAGACGTCGCGGTTGGTGCGCGACGAGATCCGGCTGGCGCAGTGGGAGTTCCAGGAGTCCGCCCGGCATGCCGGAAAGGGCGCCGGCTTCATCAGCGCGGCTGGCCTGTTGGCGGTGCTCGCGGTCGCGACGCTGATCGCGGCCGCGGTTGCCGGCCTGGCCGTCGTGCTGCCGGTGTGGGCCGCGACGCTGATCATCGGTGTCGTACTCCTGGCGCTCGCCGGGGTGAGCGCGCTGATCTCCCGGCGCGAGGTCGAACGGGTCACGCCGGCCGTTCCGGAGACCATGGCCAGTGTCAAGAACGATATCGACGAGGTGAAAGGTGCAGCCCCTGTCCGCGGCTGACAGCGCTCGACCCGAGCCCGGACCCGACGCGGGCATCGACGACATCGAGCGCACCCGAGCGGAACTCGGCGCCGATCGTCGCGGTGGTCGGCGCCCTCGTGGTGGGACTGTTCCTCTGGCGGCACCGGCGTTGATTCAGAACCCACGCACTCAAAGTGCGAGTAGACCCCTGCCTGGATTCTGGATCAACGCCGTTGTGCGGCCGGCAGGGTGAGCGAGAACGTCGCTCCCTGACCGAGTTCCGATGCGACGGTGATATCCCCGCCGTGGGCGTCGGCGATCTCAAGCACGAGCGCCAGCCCAATGCCATAGGACTCCCGGCTCTCGCGGGTGGTGTGCTCGACACCGTGCGAGAAGCGGGTGAACAACGTGGCCATGGTGTCGGGGTCGATACCCACGCCGTCGTCGGCCACATCGGTCCGGACGCTCCGGGCGTCGCGACTGACCCGCAGGTGTACCGTCCCGCCGACATGCTGGTGCCCCAACGCATTGTCGACCAAGGCGGTCAACGCCCGGCGCAGCGCGGCCGGTGAACCGATGACCTCGTATTCGCCTGGCGTAGCGGACTTCTCGCACTCATAGGCCAAGGTGACGCCGATCGACTCGGCATACGAGGCCATACTCTCCCGCACCGATGCCGCCACCTCTGCCATGTCCACGTGGTCGCGGGCCGGCTTGCCCACCGTCATGGTGGCTGAGGCGAGGAGGTCGTCGACGATGTCACCCAGCGCGCGGGTGTCGGCGACCAGCGCATCGGCATCCTTCTGCAGCACTTCGGAATCCGCCGATCCGAGCCGATGGGCCAGCAGCTGAGCCCGGGTGTGCAGCACCGTCAGCGGCGCCCGCAACTCGTGGGAGGCGTCGGCGACGAATCGTCGCTGCAGCGCCAACGCCTGCGCCAGTGGGCGCACCGACCGCTTGGTGAACAGCGCCACGACGGCGATGGAGGCCAGGATGCCGGCAAGCTCGGCGAATCCGAGCGCCATCAGCAGCCGGTTGCGGGCCGCCTCGTAGGGTCCGAGTTCGGTCATGGCCACCACCCGACCCTCGGGCCGGTCCATCACCAGCACCCGATAACGCCTGCCCTCGGCGCGGATCTCGGCGAACCCGGGCGGACCGTTGAGCAGCGCCACGCCCGGCTCACCGCCGTCACTGGTGGAGATCCGCCCGTCGCTCTCGCGCAGCGCCAGTTCCATGTCCGGCGGCGGATCGTAAGCGTCGTCCGCGGTTTCGGCCAGGCTCTGCAGCCGGGCACTGATCTGGCGGTCCTGCGCCCGCGCGTACACGGTGAACACCACCCCGCCGACGACGAGCAACACCAGGGCCAACGCCAGCGACGCTTGAACCGCGGCCACCCGGCCCGCCCGCTTCACGACGGTGAGATCGCTGGGCGGCGGGGCCGCGACGGACTGCTGCCTGTCCCGCCGGTTCATTCGAGCCCGAATCGGTAACCGGTCCCGTGCACCGTGCGGATCACCTGCTTGCCCAGTTTGCGCCGCAGATAGTGGACGTAGAGATCGACCGCACCCGCCGACTCGGCGCCGTCGAATACCGACTCCAGCAGCCGCGCTCGGCTGAACACCCGCTTGGGCGCGGCCATCAGGGTGCCCAACAGCGAGGCCTCCCGCTCGGACAGCTCGACCTCCAGACCGTCCGGGGTGGCGCCCGCGACCCGGCGGGTGACCCGGTCGAGCCGCAGCCCACCGGCCTGCACCACGGCGCCCGCGGTGTCGGTTCGACGCAACAGTGCGCGCACCCGGGCCAGCAGCTCCGGAACCTCGAACGGCTTCACCAGGTAGTCCTGCGCACCGGCGTCGAGACCCTCGACCCGGTCCTCGACCGAGCCCCGGGCGGTGAGGATCAGGGCCGGGGTGGTGATGCCGCGTGAGCGCAGCAGCGCGACCAGGTCCGCGCCGTCCATCACCGGCAGCCCACGGTCGACGACCAGCGCATCGTAGTTTCCGGTCAGCCCGCGGTGCATGCCCTGCTGACCGTCGTAGGCGGTGTCCACCCGGTACCCCTCCCCGGTAAGCAGTTCGACGAGCAGCGCGCTCAGCGCGCGGTCGTCCTCGACCACCAGCAGCGCCGGCGCGAGGTCTGGCGTGGACACCCAGCGAGGGTGCCACGAAGTCGCCGGTGCCGCCACGGAAAGCAGTTCTTACAGGGCTCAAAGAATGTGCCCCCACCATTGCTTCCATGACGGCACCCCCTTCCCCGGACGTCGGCGGCGCAGCGCCGGCCGACTCGGAGTGGACGCGGTGGACCACCGGGATGCACCTGCTGGTCACCGATCCCACGGTGCTGTCGCGGGCCCGGGCCATCGTCGACGCCGAACTCGACGCCATCGAAGACGCCGCATCCCGATTCCGGCCCGACTCGGAGATCTGCGTGCTGGCCGGCGCCGCGGGAGCCCGGACCCCGGTCAGCCCGGTGCTGGCCGGCCTCATCGGGGCGGCGCTGACCGCCGCCCGGCTCACCGACGGCGACGTCGACCCGACCGTCGGCCGGGCGCTCGTGGACCTGGGCTATGACCGCGACATCGACAACATCGATCCCGCCGCTCCGCGGGTGGCGTCCATCGCGATCCGGGCGGACTGGTCGATGATCGACTTCGACGGCAGCAGCGTTCGGCTGCCGGACGGGGTGCTGCTCGATCTCGGTGCCACCGCCAAGGCGGTGGCCGCCGACCGCTGCGCGCACCGGGTGCACGCCGAAACCGGCAGTGGTGTCCTGGTGAACCTCGGCGGCGATCTCAGCACCGCCGGCCCGACCCCCGACGGCGGCTGGCAAGTCCTGGTTCAGGACACCGACGACGACCCCCCCTGCAGCATCACACTGGGCGGCGGCACCGGGCTGGCCACGTCGAGCACGCGCCGCAGGCAGTGGCGGCACAATGGCGATCTGGTGCACCACATCATCGACCCGCGCACCGGACGCTCCGCCGAGCCGGTGTGGCGCAGTGTCAGCGTCGCCGCATCGGATTGCCTGACCGCCAACGCGCTCAGCACCGCGGCGATCATCCGCGGCCACCGGGCGCCGGATTGGATTGCCGGGCTGAGTATTCCGGCCCGGTTCGTCGACCAGGGCGGCGCCGTGCGCACCGTGGGAGAATGGCCGCAGGGATGACGAAGAAGACCAAGACGACCACCCGACTGCACATCGACTGGACGCGCTGCGATGCGCGGGGCCTGTGCACCGAACTGTTGCCGGAGTTGCTGACCCGTGACGACTGGGGCTATCCGTTGTCCCGCAATGGTTCGCGCGAGCCGGTGATTCCTCCCAACGACCTCAAGTACGCCAAGGCGGCGGTCAAGCGCTGTCCGCGGCTGGCGCTGCAACTGCTGACCACCGAAGTTGATTCAGAAACCACGCGCACAACGCCCAAGTAGCCACCTGCGTGGATTCTGAATCAACGCCGAGTGGTCACCCGACGAGCCGGGCGATGGAACGCAGCGGGATGTGCAGCCAGCTCGGCCGGTGCCTGGCCTCGTAGGCCGCTTCGTAGACGGCCTTGTCGAGTTCGTAGGCGGCCAGCACTGCGGCGGAATCCCTCGGATCGGTGTCCGATTCGGCGGCATATCCGTCGCAGAACGCCGCACAGTTGCGGTCGACCCACTCCTTTGCACGGGCGGCGAGTTGCTTGTTCTCCCGGTCCGGGGTGTCGTCCGCCATCTGCTGGTAGGCGGCGTACTCGTAGGATCGCAGCATGCCTGCGACGTCGCGCAGCGGCGAGTCCGGTTTGCGCCGGTCGGCCAGGGGCTGGCCCGGCTCGCCCTCGAAGTCGATCAGCAGCCAGCCCTCCGGGGTGCGCAGAACCTGACCGAGGTGCAGATCGCCGTGCACGCGTTGCACGGTCACCGGCTCGTCGGCCAGCTTGGCGTACCGCTCCTCGATGGCCGGCGCGTACCGCACCAGTTCCGCCACGCTCGCGGCGGCGGTCTCCAGGCGCTGCAACATGACCTCTACCGGCAGCATGCTCGTCGAGGTGCCCAACTCCCGGGCCAGCGTCGCGTGCACCGATGCGACCGCCTCACCGAGCCGGTAGGACTCCCCGGCGAAGTCGCCGCCCACCTCGTACGCGTACAGATCGCCCTCGGCGTACAGGTCGCGGGTGCTGGCCGTGGCCATCTTCCACCCCTCGGCGGAGTTCGCCGCGTACGCGGCCACCATGCCCAGCGGGCAGGGCTGGTCTTCCTGCACCGTCTCGAAGGATCCGAGAAGCTTTGCCACATGGGCGTTTCCGGCCCTGCCGAGCACCCGGTTGAGCTCGATGTCGGGGTTGATCCCCGCCGACACCCGGCGGAACAGCTTGAAGATGGCCTCCTCTTCGAAGACCACGCTGGTGTTGCTCTGCTCGGCGTCGGACACCCGGGGTGCGGCGTCGACGGGCAGCGTGACGTCGGGTTCCTTGCTGAACGTGAGCTCGCCGACGACCGCCGACTCGTCGATCAGCGACAGCAGGAATCTCGCGGCCGAGGGATCGTAGAGCCCGTCATAGGCGGTGTGGTCGTCGACGCCGCCGATGGTGGCCACCGTGCCGTACTCCGAGAGCGGAGCCGAATCCCATTGCACCACAACCTGGTAACGCTCCGCAGATCCGTCGGTGTAGCCGACGTCCACCAGCATCAGGTCCAAACCGTCGCGGAGCGGAACCACCACGGCGGTCTCCGCAGACGAGAGGGTCCTGCTGCGACCGGCATACCACCGCTGCTGCGGCAGCCATTCCAGCCATGGAAGTCTCGCTGGCGCGGTCATGGCTTCTCCTCCGATGGACACAGCTTGAACCAGTAGAACCCGTGCCCCGGCAGGGTGAGCAGGTAGGGCAGTTGACCGATCCTGGGGAACGGCACGTGCCCGGTCAGCTCGACCGGGATGTAGGAGTTCCAATGCTGCAGGTTGAGTTCGATCGGCTGGGGGAAACGGGACAGATTGTTGACGCACAGCATGACGGTGTCGTCGGACTCACGGACATAGGCGAGCACCGACGGGTTGGAGCCCCCGAGCTCGCGGAAGCTGCCCACGGCGAAGGCCTCGTGCCTGCGGCGTACCGCCAGCATGGTGCGGGTCCAGTTCAGCAGCGATGTCGAGCTGTCGCGCTGAGCCTCGACGTTGACCGAGCCGTACCCGTAGATGGGGTCCTGGTTGGGCGGCAGATACAGCCTGCCCGGGTTGGCGGTGGAGAACCCGGCATTGCGGTCCGGGGTCCACTGCATCGGGGTGCGCACCCCGTCGCGGTCACCGAGCCAGATGATGTCGCCCATGCCGA
>JAGQTW010000243.1 GCA_020438785.1 Mycobacterium sp.
GAGCACACCATCGCCGCCCCGTCCGACGGGGTGCTCACCCAACTCGACGTCCATGTCGGCCAGCAGGTCGAGGTGGGAACCGTCCTGGCCCGGGTCGAAGACCCGGCACCCCCAGAAACATCCCCTGAAGGAGAGTCATGACCGACACCAGCTTCATCGAGAGCGAAGAACGCCGGGCGCTGCGCAAGGCGGTGGCCGCGCTCGGCGCCAACTACGGCGCGGACTACTACCTGGAGAAGGCCCGGTCCGGTGGGCACACCGACGAATTGTGGCGGGAGGCGGGCGAACTCGGCTTCATCGGGGTGAACCTGCCCGAGGAGTACGGCGGCGGCGGGGCCGGCATGTACGAGCTCTCGCTGGTGATGGAGGAGCTGTCCACGGCGGGCTGCCCGCTGCTGATGATGGTGGTGTCCCCGGCGATCAACGGGACCATCATCGCCAAGTTCGGCACCGACGAACAGCGCAAGCGCTGGGTGCCCGGGATCGCCGACGGCTCGATCACGATGGCGTTCGCCATCACCGAGCCCGACGCCGGCTCGAATTCGCACCGCATCACCACCACCGCCCGCCGCGACGGCAGCGACTGGATCCTGTCCGGCCAGAAGGTGTGGATCTCCGGGGTGGATCAGGCCCAGGCGGTGCTCGTCGTCGGTCGCAGCGAAGAGGCGAAGACCGGCAACCTGCGCCCAGCGCTGTTCGTGGTGCCGACCGACAGCCCCGGCTTCACGTTCACCAAGATCCCGATGGAACTGACCATGCCGGAAAGCCAGTTCCAGGTGTTCATCGACGAGGTGCGGCTGCCGGCCGACGCCCTGGTCGGTTCCGAGGACGCCGCGATCGCGCAGCTGTTCGCCGGGCTGAACCCGGAGCGGATCATGGGCGCGGCCAGCGCGGTGGGCATGGGGCGCCTGGCGCTGACCAAGGCCGCCGACTACGTCAAGACCCGGCAGGTGTGGAAGACGCCGATCGGGGCCCACCAGGGCATCGCCCATCCGCTGGCGCAGGCCCACATCGAACTGGAGCTCGCCAAGCTGATGATGCAGAAGGCGGCCACCCTCTATGACGCCGGTGACGACGGCGGCGCGGCCGAGGCGGCGAACATGGCCAAGTACGCCGCCGGGGAGGCTTCCTCCCGCGCCGTCGACCAGGCCGTGCAATCCCACGGCGGTAACGGACTGAGTCGGGAGTACGGGGTGGCCGCGATGCTCACCGCGTCCCGGCTGGGCCGCATCGCCCCGGTCAGCCGGGAGATGATCCTCAACTTCGTGGCCCAGACTTCGCTGGGGTTGCCGCGCTCGTACTGATCGGGCCGCCCGACCGGGCCGAGTAGAACGCTCTGATGACGGATGATCCAACTCCTTTGCGGTTGGCAAACAGCGTCGTACCCTCGTAGACGATGAGCGACTTGACCCCGCGGGACGCATCGACGCGCGCCGCAGACACCGACCGCATTCAGGTCGCGCAGCTGCTCACCGACGCCGCCGCCCAGGGCAGGCTGCCGCTCAGCGAGTACGAGAAGCGGCTGGCCGAGGCGTACGCCGCCAAGACCTACGACGAGTTGGACCGGCTCACCGACGACCTGCCCGGGCTACCGGAGCCGGCGCACGGGCGCGGCGCCTGCAAACCGGCGCCCTCCACGCTGCTGCTCGCCATCCTCAGCGGCTTCGAGCGGCGCGGCCGGTGGAACGTGCCCGGCCGGATGACCACCTTCACCCTGTTCGGCGGCGGTGTGGTGGACCTGCGCTACGCCGACTTCACCTCGACCGACGTGGAGATCCACGCCTACTCGATCATGGGCGGACAGACGATTCTGCTGCCCCCGGAAGTCAACGTCGAGGTTCACGGCGTCGGGGTGATGGGCGGCTTCGACCATGACGTCGACGCCGAAGGCACGCCGGGAGCGCCGAAGGTCACGATCCGCGGCTTCTCGTTGTGGGGCGGTGTCGGCATCAAGCGCAAGAAGCGCAAGTCCAGCGGTTCGGACGAGCTGCCGCGGTAGCTCAGCGCCGGTGCCGCCGGGAGCGCAGGTAGTCACCGACCACGGCCGCGCCCAGACCGTCGAGATCGGGCACCACCACCCGGCCCTCCACCCGCCGCGCGATCTGGTCGATGAAGCGGGCCAGGCCGGCGTCGTTGCCGAGCCGGAAGATCGTCACCTGCGCGCCGAGGCGGGCGACGTCGTCGAAGCCGCGCACGGTGTGGGCGATGGTCCGCGGATGCGGCGGGTAGTCAAAAAACACTGAAGAACCTCCGCCATTCCCGGTGTAGTCCTCCAGATGCGCGGTCGGCTCGCCGTCGGTCACCACCAGCACCACCGGCTGTGCATTGGGGTGGCGGCGCAGGTGCCGGGCCGCCAGGGCCAGGGCGTGGTGCAGGTTCGTGCCCTGCTCGTAGACACCTTCCAGCCCGGTGAGTTCCGCGGCGGTCACCGTCCTGGCGTACCGGCCGAACGCGATGATCTGCAGGGCGTCGGACCGGAATCGGGTGCTGACCAGATGGTGCAGTGCCAGCGCGGTGCGCTTCATCGGCAGCCACCGGTTCTCCATCACCATCGAGAACGAGGTATCGACCAGCAGGGCCACCGCGGCCTGGGTGCGGGTCTCGGTCTCGGAGACCTCGACGTCCTCGACCGCAATCCGCAGCGGACCGTCCGGGTCCCCGGTTCCGGCGCGGCGCAGCACGGTGTTGGTCAGGGTGCGGGTGACGTTCCACGGCTCGGTGTCGCCGAACGCCCACGGCCGGGTGGCACCGGTCAGCTCGCCCGCCGCGCCCGCCCGGCGGGTGGCCCGTTCACCGTGCCGGCCCGAAAGTTGTTGGGCGACATCGCGTAGCGCGGCCTGGCCCAGCTGGCGCATGGCCTTCGGCGACAGCCGCCACTGCCCGTCCGATCCGCGGTCGAGGAATCCCTGATTCATCAGCGCACGCTCGAGCTCGGCCAGGGTGCGTGCGTTGACGGCGGCCTCGTCACCGAGCTGACGGGCCAGCGCGTCGAGGTCGACGTCGTCCATGGAGGCGCCGGCGTAGCTCTGCGACAGCTGCTCGGCGAGCTGCTCGAGTTCGGCGATGTCGGACAGCGCCTGGGCGCCCTCCCCCATGCCCAGCGGGTTGTCGCCGGAGAACTCCGAGGAGCCGTCCCAGTCCTCGCCCGGCCGGGCGGCCTGCAGATGGGCATCCAACCGATTCAGGGCGTTCATCAGCTGCGGGGAGCCGAATGCCTGCTGCGCCAACGCATCCAGCTCGGCCCGTTGGTCGGGTGTCAGGCTGTTGCGGAAGCGCTGCGCCGCCGCCGCGCGCTGCGCCAGCGAGTCCAGCAGCTCCTCGACGTTCTTCGGGTTCTCCGGGAGGTACTGGCCGTGCTTGCGCATGAAGTCTTGAAAGTCGTCGGGGGTGTCCTCCCCGCGAGAATGCTTGTCCAGGAGTTCGTTCAGGTCATCGAGCATCTCGTTGACGGCCTGCCGATCCTCGTCGGTGGCGTTCTCCAGCGCCTGCTTCATCCCGGCGAAACGCTGATCGAGCATCTCGCGGCCCATCAGATCCTTGATCTGGTCGTACTTCTGCCGCGCCTCGGGGCTTCGCCAGTTGTAATCCGACAGCTCCTGCACGGCCTTGGCCGGCGAGGGCGACAACGACTCGATCTGCAATTCGGAGAATCGGGCGTCGTCGTCGAGGGCGCGCGCCAGTTCCTTCCGTTCGGCCAGCACCGCCTCGTCGAGCAGCTTCTTGATCTCCTGCAGGGTGCCGTCGATGTTGTTGCGGCTCAACAACTCCCGGCGCCGGCGGTTGACCTCGGCGGCCAGCCGGTCGGCGCCCTGCATGCTCTGGGTACCGCGCCGCAGCAGCTCGGACAGGGCCCGGCGCGGCGACGTCCCCTCCATGACGTCCTGGCCGATCTGCTCGAGCGCCTCGCGCAGATCCACCGGCGGCGCAAGCGGATCCGGGCCCCCGGTGTAGGCGGAGTACCGGGAGTCGTGCCCGTGGCGCTTGGGCCGAGGCCGCTCAGCCATAGACCGTTTCGCCCTCCCCGGTCACCTTGTCGATCCGCTTGGCGAGATACAGCGCCTCCAGCGCCAGTTCCAGTGCGGCGGCCCGTTCCCCGTCCGAGGTGGCGCCGAGCCGCTCGGCGATCGCGTCGATCACCGGCAGGTCGGGCAGCGCGGCCAGCACATCCTTGGCCGACACCTGCTCGCCCGTCGTCACCGCCGACCCGCCCTCGACCGCGGCGACGAGTGGGCCGACGTCGATACCGCCGAGCGCCCGCTGCGCGGTGTCGGCGGTGGCGCGGCGCAGCAGGTGCTCCAGCACGGCCTGCTCGCGACCCTCCTCGCCGGACTCGAACTCCAGCTTGCCGCGCAGCACGTCGATCACGGTGCCCAGGTCGACCACCCGGGCCACCGGCTCGTCCTCGCCGAGCACCGTGCCGCGGTGGCGCGCCGAGGCGGCCACGGTCTCGGCGGCCGCGATGGCGAACCGCGCCGACACCCCGGAACGCTGGTCGACCGAGCTCGACTCGCGCAGGTAGCGGGCGAACCGGGCGATGATCTGCATCAGATAGCCGGGCACCTGCGCCGACAGATGGGCCTCCTGGCCGATCACGCCGACCTCGGCGTCGAGTTCGCGCGGGTAGTGGGTGCGGATCTCGGCGCCGAACCGGTCCTTGAGCGGGGTGATGATGCGCCCGCGGTTGGTGTAGTCCTCGGGGTTGGCGCTGGCCACCACCAGCACGTCCAGTGGCAGCCGCAGGGTGTAGCCGCGGACCTGGATGTCGCGCTCCTCCATCACGTTGAGCATCGAGACCTGGATGCGTTCGGCGAGGTCGGGCAGTTCGTTGACGGCGACGATGCCGCGGTGCGCCCGCGGGATCAGCCCGTAGGCGATGGTCTCCGGGTCACCGAGGGTGCGGCCTTCGGCGACCTTGATCGGGTCGATGTCGCCGACCAGGTCGGCCACGCTGGTGTCCGGGGTGGCGAGCTTCTCGAAGTAGCGTTCGCTGCGGTGTCGCCACTCGACCGGCAGGTCGTCGCCGGAGTCGGCGACCCGGCGGATCGACTCGGGGGTGATCGGCGTGTAGGGGTGCTCGCCGAGTTCGGATCCGGCGATCACCGGCGTCCACTCGTCGAGCAGGTTCTGCAGGGAGCGCAGCAGGCGGGTCTTGCCCTGGCCCCGCTCGCCGAGCAGGACGAAGTCGTGGCCGGCGATCAGCGCCCGCTCCAGCTGCGGCAGGACGGTGTCCTCGAAGCCGAAAATGCCTGGCCAGACATCGTCGCCCTGGGCCAGCGCGGCGAGCAGGTTCTCCCGGATCTCCTCCTTGACGCCACGCTCCCGATGGCCGGATGCGCGCAGTTCACCGAGGGTGCGGGGCAGGGTGTCGGGTGAAGTCACCTCTCCACGCTACGACTGCCGTAGGCCGGAGGCACTCGGTACGTCCTTACCCATGCGTGACGCCATTGGTCACCTGGCCGGGGAGAGCATCTGAAAACCGGTCAGGATCACCTCGGAGTCACGCTTGTAGGTCGGGTTCTCCGGCTCGGCGCCCTGCACGGTCACCGTAACCGCGTACGTCCGGTCGTCGGTCTGCAGCACCGCGCACACGACCCGGGCCGGATGCGGCGGCAGGCCGCCGTCCGCGGGGATCGTGTAGTCGACGCTCTCGGCGGGCAGGCCACACAACGTCGTCTCGGCCGTGCGCACGTCGGTGGCACCCAGCCCGGACTCCAGCCCGCGGCGCTGGGCCTCGAACACCTCGTCGGGCTCGCTCCGGCCGGGTTGACTCTCCAGGGTCACCACCGCCGTCGGGGCGAAGCCGTCGCTGACCAGGTCGATGTTGCGCATCGCATAGCGGATCAGCTCGGAGTCCATCATCGTCACGCGCTCCCAGCCGTCCGGCTGCGGGATCTTGAGCACCGGCTCGCCCGTGGCCTGGCTGGGGATCGTGCTCAGCGCGACGTCGACCGCCGTGCACTCCGCGGCCGTCGCCCCGGCACCGCCCGGATTCGGAGCGGCGACCCCGCGCGCGTCCACGACCAACCGCTCGCACGAGGTGAGCAGCACCAGTGCCGTCGCCGCGATCATCACCGCCCGCGTGTCCATCGATAGACCTCAGTGCGCGAAGTGCCGCGCGCCGGTCAGGTAGAGCGTGATGCCTGCCTTGGCCGCGGCCTCGGTCACCTGGTCGTCGCGCATCGATCCGCCCGGATGCACGATCGCCTTGACCCCGGCGGCGGTCAGCGTCTCCAGGCCGTCGGGGAACGGGAAGAACGCGTCGCTGGCGGCCACCGCGCCGCGGACCCGATCACCGCCGCGTTCGACGGCCAGCCGGGCGGCGTCGACCCGGTTGACCTGGCCCATGCCCACGCCGACGGTGGCCCCGTCGGCGGCGACCACGATCGCGTTCGACTTGACCGCGCGGCAGGTGCGCCAGGCGAAGCGCAGATCGGCCAGGGTGGCCGCATCCGCGGCCGGGCCGGTCGCCAGGGTCCAGCCGGCCGGGTCGTCACCGGGAGCGTTGAGGCAGTCCCGCTCCTGCATCAGCAGGCCGCCGCTGATCTGCCGGATCTCCACCCCGTCGACCGGCGGCTCGGCGGCGACCAAGACGCGAATGTTCTTCTTGCGGGCCAGGATCTCCACCGCACCGGGCTCGTAGGCCGGTGCGATGATCACCTCGGTGAAGATCTCCGAGACGAACTCGGCCATCTCCACCGTCACCTCGGTGTTGGCCGCGATCACGCCACCGAACGCGGACAGCGGATCGCACTCGTGGGCCTTGCGGTGCGCGTCGGCCACCGACACCGACGAGATCGCGATACCGCACGGGTTCGCGTGCTTGATGATCGCCACGCAGATCTGTTCGTGGTCGAACGCCGCCCGCCAGGCCGCGTCGGCGTCGGTGAAGTTGTTGTAGGACATCTCTTTTCCGTGCAGCTGCTGGGCCTGCGCCAGGCCGGGCCAGCCCACGTCGTCGCTGTAGAGCGCCGCCCGCTGGTGCGGGTTCTCGCCGTAGCGCAGCAAAGAGGTGCGCCGCCAGGTCCGGCCGAACCACGGGGGCAGCGGGGACTCGTCGGCCGCCGGCGCCAGGACGGCGTCCATCCAGCTGGCCACGGCCACGTCGTATTCGGCGGTGTGGCGGAAGGCCAGCGCGGCCAGCTTCTTGCGCTCCTCCAGGGTGAAACCGCCGGCGCGCACCGCCGCCAGCACCCCGTCGTAGCCGAGCGGGTCGACCACCACCGCGACGCTCGCGTGGTTCTTCGCGGCCGCACGCACCATCGACGGGCCGCCGATGTCGATCTGCTCGACGCACTCGTCGATCTCGGCGCCCGAGTCCACCGTCTCGCTGAACGGGTACAGGTTGACGACCACCAGATCGAACGGCTCGATGTTCAGCTTCGCCAGGGCCGCGACGTGGTCGGGATTGCGGGTGTCGGCGAGCAGGCCGGCGTGCACGTGCGGGTGCAGGGTCTTGACCCGGCCGTCCAGGATCTCCGGGAACCCGGTCACGAGTTCCACCGGAGTCACCGGAATGCCTTGGTCTGCAATGGTTTTGGCGGTCGATCCGGTCGAGACGATGTCCACTCCGGCCTCGTACAGACCACGGGCCAGTGGGACCAGGCCGCTCTTGTCGTACACGCTGATCAGCGCGCGCCCGATCGTCCTCTTCCCGGTCAATGTCCCCGACGTCATCCTATGGTCGCCTTTCTGCCACTCCAGGTCACACCGCGTGTCGCCAGCGCGGCAAGCACGTCCACCAGCAGTCGTCGTTCCACGACCTTGATGCGTTCGTGCAGGGTCTCTTCGTCGTCGTCGTCGCGCACGGTCACCGCCTCCTGGGCCAGGATCGGACCGGTGTCCATCCCCGCGTCGACCAGGTGCACCGTGCAACCGGTGACCCTGACCCCGTAACTCAGCGCGTCGGGCACGGCGTGCGCACCGGGAAACGATGGCAGCAGCGCGGGATGGGTGTTCACGACGCGGCCGATGAAGCGCGAAAGGAATTCCGGGCCAAGGATCTTCATGAAACCGGCCGAGACGATCAGATCCGGCTCATGGGCCGCGGTGGCGGCGGCGATGGCGGTGTCCCAGTCAACGCGGTCGGCGTGGTCGCCCAACCGCACGCAGAACGTAGGCAGGCCGGCGGCCCGGGCGATCTCCACCGCGCGGCAGTCCCGGTCCACCCCGAGCGCCACCACCCGCGCCGGGTAGTCGCCGACCGCGGCGTCCAGCAGCGACTGCAGCAGCGACCCGGTCCCCGAGGCGAGGACCACCAGGCGGGCCGGCGCGCTCGGGGGGACGCGGAGGGGATGCTGCACGGCGATGAGCCTAACGGGGGTTTGTCCCCGGTGATCGGCGGGCATCGAACGACGCACGCTGCGCCCGCAAGTCGACCAACGCCGACGTCAACGACCGCTACCCCGTGCCTCTCGGCGGCTGTGGCTCCTCCGGGTCCAGGTCGTCGTCGACGACCAGCAGGTCCTCGACGTCTTCGAGGTCGGGTGCCGGCGGGGGCGGTGGCCGCCGATCGACCGGTTCCGGTTCGGGTTCGGGTTGCTGCTCGGCCGGTGCGGCGCCGGACTCGTCGGACAGTTGGTGGTCTTCTTCGCCCCGTTCGGGGTCGCGCTCCGGGAACTCGATCGGCTCGCCCACCGGTTGGGGTTCGGCGTCCGGCGCGAGGTCCCATCCGGGCAACGGCTCGGGCTCGGGTTCGGGTGCGCTCACCCGTTTGGGCCGTCGGGTGATGCCGCCCGACATCACGACGGTCAGGCCACCGATGACGAAGAACCAGAAGAACACCGCGGGCCCGAAGGTCGCCTGGTCCACCCCGACGGCACCGAAGTTGCCGAGTTCACCGCCGCCGGCGTAGCCCAGCACAACCATCGTCACGGCAGCGATCAGGGCCGCGACCGCCAGCTTGGCGAACGCCTCGGGCGCGGGCAGCGGCCGGCGCGCACACTGCTGGCCCAGCGCCACACCGGAGGCGGCGCCCACGATCAGCAGCGCCACCCACACCGGGCCGAGCGGCGGGCTGGGCACCGCCGCCAGGATCGGCAGCGCCGGGATGTCGCCGCCGAAGACGGTGAACGAACTGAACGTCGCGAACCCGATGTGGGCGCTCGAGCCGACGGCCACCGCGGCGGTGCCGACGATGACGTTCGGCACGTACAGCGCGGACAGCACCGTCAGGCTCAGCTGCCCGAAGAACGAGTCGGTGATCGCGAAGAGCTCGTGCATGGTGCCCCAGTGCACGACGAGCGAGGCGGCGGTGACCGCGCCCGACAGGCCGAGCAGGGCCAGCAGTCCGGCGACGGCCGCCCGAACGGTGTCGGGCAGCCACGACGGCATCCGCAATGCGTGCAGGGCCCGCTCGCCGACCTTGGACCCGACGCCGAGCAGCGCACCGATGCCGTGCACCGCCAGCACACCGGCGAATGCGCGCAGGGCGTTCGGCGTCTGCAGCTCGGCGATCACCGACGAGGCGTCGTGGATGACCGCCAGCGCGATGGCCGCGATCAGCAGCGGACCGCCCAGCGCCGAGGCGACGACCCAGCGGACCACGAACCACGATGCCCGCGGCGGCACGGCCTGCGCGGTGGTGCGCGCGGTTCCCCAGACCATCAGCAGCACCGGCGCCAGCGGCAGCACCGCGAGCTGGTGGCCGGCGATGGAGATCGGCACCTGGTGCACCGCCAGCCACATGCTGGCGATGGCGCCCAGCGTTCCGGTCATGTCGCTGTTGGCGATGACCAGCTGCATCAGCGTCACCGCGGCGATGATGACGAGGGCCACCCCGGAAGGACCGAACGCGACCCGAACCAGGTCCCGTGCCTGGTGCGGGCCGTCGGTACGCGGCTTGTCCTGCATTCGATTCACTCGGCGCGCCGATCAGTGGAGGTGCGCGTGGGAGCGTCCGATCAGGACGGGTTGGGGCCCGACGGCGGGGCCGTGGACGGCGCCTGCGACTGCTGACCGGGCTGCCCGGAGCCCGGCTGCTGGCCCGAACCGACCGAGGGCGGCGGGCTGAAGCTCGGGAAACCGGTCGGCGGGGTGGGCGGGCCGCTCTGCGGGCCCGTATCGGTGAAACCGCCCGCGCCGGGTCCCGAAGAGTAGCCGCCGCCGTACTGCGGCGGGTAGCCGGGGCGTTGCGGCGGGCCCTGCGGCCCGGGCTGGCCGTAGTAGCCCGGGGGCGGGCCGTACTGGCCGTAGGACTCGTAGCGCGGCCGCGGGTCCGGGGGCGTGATGACCCCGGACTCGAACAACAGGGCCGCGACGGCGGCGACGGCCTGCAGCAGCGTGAACGCGAGCACCAGCCACAGCGCCCACCCGATGGCGAAGCCGGCCGGCTTGGTGACCACCTGGGCGATCACCAACAGCAGCGCCAGCACCGACACCACGGCGACCACCGCGGTGTAGTTCCCGGCCTTGGGCAGCACGCTGACCGCGGCCAGCAGCGCGGCGATCAGCGCGGCGATGACCGGGAAGCCCCCGCCGCTGCCGGTCAGCTCGGCACTGCCGAACGGTCCCAGTTCCGCGCTGACCGTGAACACCGGCCCGAAGCTCGCCAGGTACGCGGCCAGGCCCAGCACCACCACGGCGGCGGTCAGGTACACCGGCAGCCTGCTCGGGCCGGCCTCGGCCGACCCGAACGCCGGCGCACCTTGTCCATACGGGCCGGGCGACTGCGCCGGCGGGTAGCCCGGGTTGGTGGGCGGGTAGGTCATGGCCTCTCCTCCAGCCTTGTCACGCTGCGTGGTGCGGTGCTCGTGGTCTGCAAGCAGCGACGTGCGGCGCTGTGTCGGTTATGGCTCGTGAACGGACCCTTGGTCCGGTCCGACCACCCACGCTAGCGCACCAGGCTGCAGCCGTCCGCGACCGTCGGCGTGTCATGCGGGGGCCGGGGCGGCCACGCGAATCAGGCCGACGCGAGAACCGGCGCGCCGAACGAACCCTGCTCGGCCGCCTCGATCTCGCGCACCAGGGGCAGCACCCGGGCGCCGAAGTACTCGATCTCCTCCTGAAAGTGCAGGAAGCCGCCGAGAACCAGATCCACCCCACGCTTGCGGTAGGCCGCGATGCGCTCGGCGATCTGCTCCGGGGTGCCGATCAACCGGGTGCGGAAGCCGTCGTTGTACTGGACGAGGTCCTCGAAGCTGGAATCGGCCCACATGCCGCGCTTGTCGGCCGTCGAGTTGCCGGCCTGCTGCACCGCGTCGTGGAACCCCTGCACGGCGGGCCGATTGGCCTTGGCGATGATCTCGCGCAGCGTCTCCTTCGCCTCCTTCTCCGTGTCCCGGGCGATGATGAACCCGTTGAGGCCGAACTTCACCTCGCGGCGGGCGGCACGGGCGTGCTCGCGCACATCGACGACCTGTTCGGTGACGCCGGCGAAGTCCTTGCCGTTGGAGAAGTACCAGTCGGCGTAGCGGCCGCCATTGCGGCGGGCCGCCGTCGAGTTACCGCCCTGGAACAGTTCGGGATTGGGCCGCTCGACGGTGTTTAGCGGCTTGGGCTTCAGGGTGAAGTCGTGGATCCGGTAAAAGTCGCCGCGGAAGTCCACGTCGTCCTCGGTCCAGATCTTGCGGAGTACCTGCAGGAACTCCGCGCTTCGCCGGTAGCGCTCGTCGTGCTCGAGCCACGGCTCGCCCAGGTGGGTGAACTCGTCCTTGAACCAGCCGGAGACCACGTTGACGGCGAACCGGCCGCCGGAGATCTGGTCGGCGGTCGCGCCGAGCTTGGCCAGGACGGCGGGCTGCCACAGGCCGGGGTGTACCGCGGCGATCACCCTGAGCCGTTCGGTGGCCAGCAGCAGCGCCAGCGAGAAACTGGTCGACTCGTGCTGGTATTCCGCGCCGTAGCTGGCCTCGTAGCGGACCTGGGAGAGGGCGTACTCGAAGCCGTTGTTCTCCGCTGTCCGCGCCAGTTTCGCGTTGTAGTCGTAGTTCCAGTCGGTGCGCTGTTCGATGGTGCTCGTCACCAGCCCACCGCTGACGTTGGGCACCCAGTAGGCGAACTTCACATGGTCGGCGATGCGTTCGGTCGTCATGGTGGCCAATCGTGTCCGCCGCCGCCCCGGTCGTCACCGATTAAATTCGCACAGAGTGCAGGTTTGGGCCGCGGGCCGATGCGGGAACCGGTGAGCGGGACCCGCCTTGCCCGGCCGCACAGGAACACGTTCTAATTCTGCGCATGGACTACGGACTTGTGCTGTTCACCAGCGACCGCGGGATCACCCCGGCGGCCGCCGCCAAACTGGCCGACGACCACGGGTTCCAGACCTTCTACGTGCCCGAGCACACCCACATCCCGGTCAAGCGCGAGGCCGCGCACCCCGGCACCGGTGACGAGACCCTGCCCGACGACCGCTACATGCGGACCCTGGATCCGTGGGTGAGCCTGGGCACCGCTTGCGCCGTCACCAGCCGGGTGCGGCTGTCCACGGCGGTCGCGCTGCCGGTCGAGCACGACCCCATCACGCTGGCGAAATCGATTGCCACCCTTGACCATCTGTCCGGCGGGCGGGTCAGCCTGGGGGTGGGCTTCGGCTGGAACACCGACGAGTTGCTCGATCACCACGTTCCCCCTGCCAAGCGGCGCACGGTGCTGCGCGAGTACATCGAGGCCATGCGCGCGCTGTGGACCCAGGAGGAGGCGGAATACGACGGCGAGTTCGTCAAGTTCGGTCCCAGCTGGGCGTGGCCCAAGCCGGTTCAGTCGCACATCCCGGTTCTGGTGGGCGCCGGCGGGACCGAGAAGACCTTCAAGTGGATCGCCCGCTCCGCCGACGGCTGGATCACCACACCACGCGACTTCGACATCGACGCGCCGGTGAAGTTGCTGCAGGACATCTGGGCGGACGCCGGCCGTGACGGCGCACCGCAGATCGTGGCGCTGGACTTCAAGCCGGTGCCCGAGAAGCTCGCGCACTGGCGGGAATTGGGAGTGACCGAGGTGCTGTTCGGACTACCGGACAAGTCCGCCGACGAGGTGGCCGCCTACGTCGAACGGCTGGCCGGGAAGCTCGCCGCCCTCACCTAGGCCGGGGTGGCGCGGTTGATGCCGTCGTCGCCGGACTTCACGGTGATGGCCGCGCCCAACGGGTCGCCGTCGGTCATCAGGCTCACCAGATCCGGGTCGGTGGCCAGGGCCATGAACCGGCTGCCGTCGGCGTCGAGGCGACCGATGATGACGCCGGTGTGTTCCGGCCAGTCGTAGCGCACCGAATACGTCTCGATGACGCCCGGACCGTCGGCGTTGCGGGTCACCGCCACCTTCGGCAGCGCTGCGATGTCCGCCTGCAGCGCCTTTCCGCGGTCGGGCGCCCAGTCGACGGGCGTCGTGGAGTACACGCCGACGGAGTACTTGCTCATGACACCCCCGTTGGCACCCACCAAGCCGAATCCTCCTGGCCGGTCCCGCATTTCGGCGACCATCTCGGCGATCGCATGTAGGGAGTAGCTGTTGCCGGGGCCGCCGAAATAGGGCAGGCCGCCGGTGAGGGTGAACCCGCGCGGATCGTCGGCATCCAGACCGAACGCATCGCACACCGCGAAGACCGGGAAGGGGAAGCAGCTGTAGAGGTCGAAGGCGCCCACCTGGTCCATGGTGATGCCGGCGACCCGAAGTGCTTCCGCCACAGACTGTTTCACCGAGATACTGACGCTGAGGTCGACGCGGTCAAGCAGGTCCTGCTCGGTCTGGTCGGCATGCCCGTGCAGAAAGACCCACTTCTCCTCGGGCACCCCCAGCCGACGGGCGGCACCCACCGACATGATCAGCGCGGCCGCACCCTGGTTCACCTGGTCACGCGCCACCATCAGCCGGGGGTACGGGTCGCAGATCATCCGGTTCTGGTCGGTGACGGTGATCAACTCGGCGACCGAACGCTCCACCGGTGAGGATGAAAACGGGTTTTTGGCAGCCACTTTGGAGAACGGCGCGAACAGCTCGGCCATGTCCCTGCGGTAGTCGGCGACGCCGCGGCCGAGGCGGGCACGCCTGGCGTTGTCGAGCAGCCCGTACTGCACCGGCGCGCCGGTCAGACCGTGCTTCGCGGTGTACTCGCTCATGTACTGCTCGTATCCGTACCCGCGATCCTCGAGCTGGCCGCCGACCGTCTCGCTGAAGTCGGGCTTGTCGTCGCGGCCCGCGTAGAACTTCTCGGTGGATCCCGGCTCCGAGCCGAGGATCAGCGCCACCTCGATATCGCCGGCGGCGATCGAGCCGGCGAACTCGGTGACCAGTTTCTGCGGGCCGTTGCCGCCGATGGACTCGAGCACCGCGCGCGCGGGATCGGCACCGACGCGGCGGGCCACCGAGCGCAGGTAGTTGTCCGAGCAGCCGAAGGCCGGCTTGGTGAACGGCGAGCAGATCTCGAACTGGCGCAGCCCGGCGAACATCTCGATGGCCCGGGCCACCGCCACGACGTCGGTGCCGGTGTCGGCAAGGGCGGCGCGAACGGCCTCGGTGGCCAGCTCGACCGACGACATTCCCCGGTAGCCGGGGTCGTCGACACGTTCGGTGAACTGACCGACGCCGAC
The DNA here is from genome assembly GCA_020438785.1 of Mycobacterium sp. Taxonomy (GTDB): domain Bacteria; phylum Actinomycetota; class Actinomycetes; order Mycobacteriales; family Mycobacteriaceae; genus Mycobacterium. The sequence goes on from JAGQTW010000243.1 coordinate 14,523, forward strand.
GATGACGGGGGTGCGCGAATCCACCATAGTTCGACAGGCTAATAGATCCGGCGGCACCGACCGTCATCGGCCGGTGAACGTCACAGGCTGGTCAGGATCTCCCTGGCCAGTGCGGCCGTCGCGGAGGGCGTCTTGCCGACCTTGACCCCGGCCGCCTCGAGGGCTTCCTTCTTGGCCGCCGCGGTACCCGAGGAGCCGGACACGATGGCGCCGGCATGGCCCATCGTCTTGCCCTCCGGTGCGGTGAAGCCGGCGACGTAGCCGACGACGGGCTTGGACACATTGGCCTTGATGTAGTCGGCGGCCCGCTCCTCGGCGTCGCCGC